>JAGGZK010000035.1 GCA_021162065.1 Thermoplasmata archaeon | reverse complement strand
AAGTGCCCCAGATGCGGGGGGAAGATATTCTACAAGGAGAGAGGCACAGTTTCCAAACATCTCAAGGCAAGATAATGCACCGTGCGGAGATAAAAATAAAGAGCAGATTCGCCGAAACAATTTTTCATGCCCTCCGCCAGGAGGAGGCGCCCAGCGCAAAGATAAATTGCAGAATGGAGGGTGATGCTGTAATTTTTAAGATAGAGACGGAGAGCATCTCCAATTTAAGGGCCGCCCTCAACTCCTTCATAAAATGGATAGATATGGTCGAGAGGGTGGCGGAGAAGGTGGAAGAGCTATAGTTACCTTTTCCTCATCCTTAATGCCACAGCAATCAATGTTATCGCTGCAATGATTGCCACAGCCGCTATTGTTAGAACTGGCAACTCCTTTTCCTTCCCCTCATTTTTCACATTTATTTTTATGGAGGCAATGCTGCTGTAATCTATGCCGTCATAACAGCGAGCCTCTATAATGGACTCCATTACCGCACTGAATTTGAGAATTCATCTACCATATGTCACAAAGCATGCATCCACATTTTCCACAGGAGACCAATCATCGCCGGAATTTCTCGATTGATAGAAGAGGCCTTTTTCATATACGTTGTTCCCCACAACCCATGCAATTCCCCAATCGGGTTTGGAGCTCCTGCATACGATGTAATATTGCTGCCCCGGCATCACCTTCACATTTCCCAGGTTGAACATCACCCACTGCATTTCCCAGTCATCCGTTGGCTCTATAATTTTTGATGTGCTTCCCAGAATCTCTCCATCTATCGCATCTCTTATGGAAACCTCCACGTCATATCCGCTTTCCCATGCTATTATGCCCAGCTCCACTTTTGAGATATTCTCCACAGACGGAATGAAGGACTGGGCAAGCCATCTTGTATCATTTATCAGGTACGCATATTCCTGCTCCACCTGCCTTTGATCCACTTCATATTCCCCAGCCATGGTGAGGGTGATGTAATATTCATTCCCTCTTGCACCATATTCATCTATGGGCAAAATGCTCATTTCAAAGGTTCCTTCCTTTTTCCATACATGGGATATGGTCGCCGTGCTTCCAGAATCATAGTAACCGGTGGTTTCCTCACTTCCATCTCCCCAGTTTATGTGATATTTTATTCTGTCCCCTTCCGGATCTGAGGCGGTTACGGCATAATAACTTGTTACATTTGTTTTTCCTGTTTCATTTCCTTCCACGGATGTTATCTCAGGTGGAAATTCTGCCTCTCTCAGTGGCATTTCCCCGGGATAATCATCGAATATCTGCGGCTCCATTCCCGTTTCCTCTCTTATTATTGGCTCGGCATATCTGAAAATTTCCTCCGCGGTGCATATTCCATCCTTATTCTCATCTGCATATCCCTCCATTCCCTCTATAAGATAATGACTGAAGAAGGAGCCATAGGATACATCCTCTTCCGGCACAGAAGCCATCACAATCCTGTTTCTCCCCTGCAAATCCTTTATCAATTCTCTCGCAAAATTCTGCTCGATGGAATAACTCCAGTTATCATTGAATCCCCCGCTATGGCAGCTGTCAACAATGAAGCATATCCCCTTTGCATTTATTCTATTAAGCATGAAATTTATCTCATCATCCGTTATTATGCCAAAGGGATTGGCAAGCTGCTCCCAACTCCAAGGGCTCTGGAAGGGGAGGAAGCCACGATATGCAGCCAACGCTTCATCCATACCATCTGCCTCATCAAACGGAGGAATATCGAAGATAATTGGGAAACCATGGGTGGTGATATAAACGAGGCATATGTCATTTTCATCGGCATTCTCCGCCAGCCATCTGAACCCCTTGAATATATTTATAACGGTGGCATTCTTGGCGGTAATCATTTTTATATGGCTTTCGTTCCACATGCTGGAAACAAGCAGGGTATTGTAGAAATTTTTCACTTCCGAAAGCATACTGGGGCGATCCATATCGGGGGCATTGGCGTATATTCCCACTGCCACCAGCAAAGCCCAGTATTCGGTGTCATCTCCTGCGGATATTTCGTTGCTCGCTCCTTCCTTTGTGGTTGCAGTAAAATTTTCTTCCATGCCATGCCCTGCTTTATTTATGCTGTAGGTGGAAACGGGAAGCAGAAGAAGGGCAGCCAGCAGGACAACCATCCATTTCATGAATGAATATATATCCTGTTGTTATAAAATTTTCCTTGTATTAGAGATCAGAAATTTCATAAAATATCAAACTTTTTCACTGCTTCATTTAACAATGCCAAGGATTGTGATAAGGAAGGACGGAAGAAAGGAAGAATTCATAACGGAGAAGATAGTTGTATAGGCCATAAAAAGCGGAGCCACTCCGGAGATAGCCAGAAATATTGCCGGAAAGATAGAAAGGATTGGGAAAGAGGAGATCGAGAGCAGTGAGATAAGAGAGATTGTTCTTCATGAACTCGGAAGCATCAATCCGGAATGGCGTGAGAGATGGTTATCTTATGATAAGGGCGTGAAGCGTCTCTATCGTCATTACAGGGATGGTCTTTATGAGTGATCATCCCTGAAGTTTTTTGATAACCCTGTCCACTATCTCATTGAAGGATTTACTTGCCTCACTTTCCTCCTTCACAAAGGGTATGCCCGCATCTCCATCTATGACTATATTTGCATCTATGGGAATTCTGCCCAGAAAGTCCACTTCCATTTCCTTGGCCGCCTGCTCTCCTCCCCCTATTTTGAAAAGATTTATCTCCTTTCCACAGTGGGGGCACTTAAAGCCGCTCATGTTCTCCACTATGCCAAGAACATTCATGTTTAACTGGCGGGCAAAGTTGACGGCTCTTCTACTGTCCATGAGCGCAACATCCTGAGGAGTTGTAACAACTATGGCATTACTCTCCTTTATCAGCTGTGCTATGCTTAATGGCTCATCACCTGTTCCTGGAGGAAGATCTATTATGAGGAAATCCAATTCGCCCCACCTTACCTCACCTATGAACTGCTTTATGGCCGTCATTTTTAAAGGCCCTCGCCATATAACGGGTACATCCTTCCCCAGCATGAAGGCAAGAGAAATCAATTTCAGATGTGGCGCCGCCTTTATGGGCTCCATACCACTTTCATCGCCATATATGGTTTCATGTTCCACTCCCAGCATTTTCGGCGTGTTGGGGCCATGGATATCGGCGTCCAGCAGTCCAGTCTCATATCCTCTTTCCGCAAGGGCATAGGCGAGATTGACGGCAACCGTTGTCTTGCCCACGCCACCCTTTCCACTGAGTATTGCTATCTTGTGCTTTACATGTTTGAGGTTTTCTTCCATTTTCTTTTCCAGTTCCTTAATCTTTTCCATTCTATTCATGGAGGGCTAAACACAAGACAATAATAAAATTTATGTTTAGGTTACTCTTTCATTATCATGAATAAGATTGCATTTGCCGTGGCTCTCATGGTAGCGATACCTATACTGGCATACAATTTCGGAAGTGTTGCAGATGATGGGCCCGGCACATTATATGTGGACGATGATTACAATAGCGGCACATCGGGCTGGCACGAAACCCATTTTTCCACGATAGGAGGCGCTCTGAATGCGGCAAACGAGGGCAATGCCATAGTTGTTTTTGAGGGAACCTATCATGAGGATGTTGTGGTGGATAAAGGCGTCACCATAAGGGGCAAAAACATGCCCTCTCTGGATGGGCATATCATAATAAATGCAAACAATACGTCCATAATCAATTTCGAAATTAGCGGGATGTCCGGCAATGGCATATTCATCAACGCCTCCTTTTCCAAAATAGAGCACTGTTTCATAAGTGGTTTCGATGTCGCTATCAATCTCTCCGGGGAGAACAACACCATAAAGAGATGCAATATTGAGGAGAATGGCATAGGCATTTTTTCCACAGGTTCATCAAATCACATTTACATGAATAACCTCATCAACAACACGCAGAACGCCTGCGATTCCGGAACAAATACATGGTGCGATGACGGCTGCCAGAGAGGCAATCACTGGAGCGACTTTGACTCGCCGGCGGAGGGGGCGGTGGATGGAAACGGGGATGGCATAGCAGATTCGCCCTACAACGTGCCGTGCGGTGCCAATCAGGATGTTTATCCCTTAATGGAGGAGGTGGATGTTTTCCTTCCCGCAGCAGATATAATAGTGACTGGAAGCGTTGGAAATAATGGATGGTTTATCAGCAGTGCCAATGTTACCATGGAGGCGATGGATAACGAGAGTGCGATAAGCCGCATCAACTACAGCATAGATGGGGTGTGGTACACGAATACAAGCAATCCCTTCTCCTTTTCTCTCGGGGATGGCGGACATGTGGTGGAGTATTATGCCGTTGACTCCGCTGGAAATGAAGGGAAAATCAAGGTTGCCTATGTAAATGTGGATACAACTCCTCCCTCTCTTTCATATAGTCTTACTCCCGCTGAGCCAGATGGAAACAACGGATGGTATGCTGGAAATGTGGAGATTTCCCTCAATGCGAGCGATGAGGCGAGTGGAATAGATGAGATAACCTACAATATAGGGGGTGTATGGGAGGATTATACCGGATTTTTCACTCTCAGCACAGACGGAATATACAATATAACCTTCAGGGTGACGGACAGGGCAGGGAACGAGGCAACGGAAAACACCACCATAAAACTTGATAAAACTCCTCCTTCAATTGAGATAACATCTCCATCTGGAGGATTTGTAAAGGGTAATTATGAAATAGATTGGAATATTACCGATGCCATTGACACAAATCTGGATGGAAACATTTCCATATTCTACCTTTACAATGACTCGGACGGCAACTGGCAGGAAATGGTGGTGGCGAGTGGAATAAATAATACAGGCAATTTTTCATGGAACTCTGGTATTTCCATAGATGCAAAGGAAGCAAAAATAAAGATGGTGGCTATAGATGATGCTGGAAACGAAGGCGTGGGCTATTCTCCCATATTTACTCTCGACAATCATCCTCCCATAATAACCATAAATCAGCCGGTGGCCGGAAAGGCATATGGAAAGGACGAGTACGGAAATATAATTATAGAGGTGAACTGGGAAGCATACGATTTCATAGATGAAGACCTGGACGGAACCATAAAGATAGAATACTTCGATGGTGCTTTCTGGAATGTTCTGGTGGAAAATTACTCCAACAATGGGAGATACACCTTCAATGCCAAGGATTGGAATGATGGCAATTACAGGATAAGAATATCCGCCATGGATGATGCCGGAAATGTGGGCACAGCCACTTCTGGCAATTTCACCATTGACAAGCAGCCGCCTTCTGTTTACATATCCCGCCCACTAAGGGGATACATGTACATCAACATCTTTGGGAGAAACATAATTCCTCCGATTCCACTGCCCATATCCATATATGATGCCATTATCATAGGAAAAATAACGGTGGAGGCGACGGCATCCGACGCTCATTCAGGCATTCAGAGGGTGGAGTTTGAGGCAGACGGAAATGCGATGCCGGACTACAGTGCCCCATATGAGTGGCTCTGGGACCCCTCCATGGGTGTGCACACTCTAAAGGTTACCGCGTATGATAACGCCGGAAACTCGGACTTCAGGGAGATGGAGAAAATACTCTGCATAAATCTTTAATCACAAAATCTGATCGAACTCATAGTTCTCCCATTCCCTTTCCCCCGCTATTATTTCCGCCTCCACAGGGGTTAGAACTGGCTTTTTATATCTTGCATCATCATCCAGCGCTATTCTGGGGCATGCGGTGCAGACATAGCAATCGAAATCGAGATAATCTATTGTTTCTCTCACCTCGTCCATGAGGATAATGGCCGCCTCCTTCCCATTTTTTTCCATCATTTTCTTAATTTTTTTGGCGAGGGACATGCGACGCTGTCCAATTTTGCGGGATACTATTATTCCCACCTTTCTGCATTCCATGGCCTTTGTCATTATGGCATATCTCCTTTTAAGCACCCTTTCAGCCCTTGCCTCCACCTCCTCTCCATAAATTTTTTTGGATATGGGATCGGCCACTATTACTCTCTTTCCTGTGGCCATAAAAAGACCTATGGGATGGAAAAATCCATCTCCTAAGAATATGAACTCATCCACATCATGGGATATCATAAGCGCGGAAGACAAATCACATCCGAGAATCTGGCCATCATGGGCTGTTCTTCTTCCTTTCCCGCCTATTTTCACCTCATATCCCCTTTGCCGGAGATGGGAGGCACATTCTTCCAGCATGTGAGCGAAGGGGGTTATGCTTGCCATTCCCAGTTTTTTTCCTTTAATAAAAGGAATAACTTCCTCCATGAACTCAGCATCAAAATCATATCTCGCTTCAATAAAGGAAACTGGAGGAGAGTATGCTCTCCTCAAATAGGGCATCTCCGCCTCTCCTATGCATATTATCCTGTCCAAATCACTTCTTTCCACAAAATCACATGCCCCGTAGCATGAATCCATGAGAAGATATACTTCCACCCCTTCCTTCTTAAGAAATTCTATTATTTTCCCCGCATATGGCTGCAATCCCTCAGGCATCTTTATGGCAACCTTCTTTCCTCTCTTTGCCTCCTGCAAAAGTTTTTTTTCATCGATTTCATAATATTTTAACTTCATGGTTCACTTCTATATTGACAAGCGTTTTTATCTTCATTCCAATCCTTTCCTCCATTTCCTCGATGCTCCCCTTATTTATAACCACATATATGGCCTTTATATTTACCCCCATCTCTTTAAGGGCATCCACCACCGCCACAAGCGTTCCCCCGGTACTCAGAACATCGTCCACTATCACCACATCCATTCTCTTCTCCAGTCCATTTATGTAAAGTTTTTTCTGCGAATATCCGGTTATCTGCAGAACCTCCTTCTCCCCCGGTAAACCATAACTTCTCTTCCTTATTATGGTGAAGGGTATGCCCGTTTTTATTGAAAGAACCGCCGCAAGAGGAATTCCCATGGCCTCTATGGTAACTATCCTCTCGCAGGAGGGCATATCCCTTTTTATCTCCTCCACCACCTCCTCCAGAAGTTTTGGGTCTATGAAGGGTATTCCATCCGTGAGAGGATGAACAACATAGTTGTAATCTCCTTTTTTTACTATGGGTGCTTTTCTCAAACTTTCTTCCAGTTTTCTCATGGAATCACCTTCTCCAAATCTTCAACAAATTTATTAATCATTTCCTTAGTAACGTGGGGCATGACGACAATCCTTATTATCCCGCTCTCCTCATCCCTCCCAACAAACCATCCCAGAGAAGCAAGTTTTTTTACCGTTTCATCCACATCATCCACCCTAATGGCAACAAGATTCAGTTCCGGTTCCACATAGTCAATCCCTCTCTCATCCAGAAGTTTCACCAGGTGCCTTGTGTTCTCCATGCAATTCTCCGCAACCCTTCTGTAACCTTCATACCCCAGATGATGCATCACCGCATAGCTGGCCGCCGCCGCTGCCCCTGGCCTTGTGCCCAGCATGCCCGCCTGGAAGCGGGTGTGGGTGCACCTGCTCCTTACCTTTATCTCCCCAAGCCATTCTCTGTGGCGGAGAAGCAGAAATCCAGAGGGTATGCAGGCCATTCCCATTTTGTGGCCATCGACACATATGCTGCTTATTCCCGCTCTGAAATCGAAGATTTTTTCGCTTATGAAGGGTGCCACAAAACCGCCAAAGGCAGCATCCACATGAAGGAAAATATTTTCATCGTTGCAGATTTCAGCTATTTCAGCTATTTCATCCATTCTGCCAAAGGGAGTATTGCCGGCGACGGCAACAACGCAGGAGGTGTTTTTCCCAATATGCTTTTTCACATCCCCTGCCCTCATGCTGTACTTGCCCTCCACAATTTTCATTTTCATATCCAGTATGGATGATGCCTTTTCAAAGGAGAAATGGGCATGCTGGGGAATGACAATTTCTCTTTTTCCACTCAACTTCTTGAAAATCCAGAGGGCTGTGATGTTGCTTTCTGTACCGCCTGATGTGAATATGCCAGCATAGCCGGAGGGAGCATGAAATAGTTTTGCAACCCATTCCATGGCCTTTTCCTCCAGCTTTTTGCTTCCCCGGAAAAGTTCATAGTCACCGAGGTTGGATTCTATGAACATCTCATATGCTTTCACCGAAACGGGATGGGGGCGGGTGCACATGGAGCCGAGTATTCTGTCAAATCGGGCATCCTCTTCCTTTGCCCTCTGGAGTTGGCGCATGATATCATCCATAAAAATCTATGGAAAGCCCGTTATAAGTATTTGGTTTGATGAATGGCCATTACTCAATAACCTCCATATCTATCTCCTTTCCATTGTAGTCGTAGGCACGCCAGCTATCATCTTCATAGGGATATCCTATTATTATGTGCACTTTCCCGTATTTCATGAAGGTGTGCATATCTCCCTCGGATGGCTTTGGAATGCCACTTGGATGGGAATGAACGGTGCCCACTATTCTCCTGTCGAAGGGAACCATATATATGTTGAAGGTTGCCTGCCTCTTCCCATACATCATACGTGGAATGAGAACCAGTTCCGATATGACATCCTTTCTATTTCCCGTGGAAAGAAGAGCGAGAAATTCCCTGGGGTGCATATCCTTGGCGGATTGCTTTATCATTTCCAGACATTTCCTCTCTATGCCTCTTATCATGGGCATCACAGGCTTCTGGGATATCTGAAACTCAACTTTCTGTATATCTTCCTGTAGAAATTGTCCTCCAGTTTTATGAATCTTGCTTTCTTTTCAGAGGTTGATATGGAAAGGGTGGAACTGGGTTTGAAATCGCAGGTGTGGATGCCATCTATTGAGATTATGGCCGGCTTTTCCACCTTTATTTTCAGAGTTTTATCTGCAGGAATGACAAGGGCAGATGCAATGTGACGGAAGGGAGCAATGGGTGCAAGTATGAAAACCTCCAGCACCGGATCAACTACCGGCCCTCCCACAGAGAGGGCGTAACTGGTGGAGCCCATGGGGGTGGCGAGTATGAGGCCGTCGCCAAGAAATGATTGGGTGAGAATTCCGTCAACATACAATTTTATGGGGAGTATTTTCCCTATGCTGGCCGAATGAATAGTTATTTCGTTGGCGGCATCCGGTAACCTTTTTTTCCTTAGTTTTCCCTTCAATTTTAACCTTTCCTCCACTCTATACTCTCCTTTCAGCAATTTCTGAATCGCCTTTCCAGCATCCTTTTTCTCCACTTCAGTGAGAAAACCTATTCTGCCCGTATTTATTGAGAATATGGGTTTGGATGTTTGCTGGAGGGTCGTCAATATGGTGCCGTCTCCCCCCACCACAATCATTGCATCCGCCTTTGAATCCAGTTCCTCTATGGAATACCCCCTTTTACCCATGTGCTCAGCAATTTTTTTCTCGAGAAAAACCCCTTTTCCATTAAGCATTTTGTAAATTGCCTCTCCCACGGCGAAGGAATCAGATGACGGCTTGCATACCAGTCCCCACTTCATACCAATTCCTCCATTATCTTTCTTTCCGAAACAGCCAGCACACTGCTCCTCACATTCAAAGTGTAAGGAACTTTTAAAACTTCTCCATCTGCATTATACACCTCCCCTCCCGCCTCCCTCACAATCAGACAGGCGGCGGCAAAATCTGTCACCCTCAGAATTTCCCTTGGCATGAAGTAGGCATGGACCGCGCCGCTCGCCACAAGGCACATCTCCAGGGCGGCGGCACCCATGGCGCGAATGGTGTGCAGATTTACCTTTCTCCATGTTTTCTCATTCCCAGATTTTCCAAGGGTGAGGACAAATATTTTATCTGAATAATCCTGGCTCGCTCTAATTTTTTCTCCATTCAGATATGCCCCCTTGTTTTTGAAAGCCTCGTAAACATCGCCGGTGGGAATATTTTTAACCAACCCATACTCCACATCATCGGTGCTTCCATCTCTTCTTCCTATGCCGATGGAAACGCAATAAAAGGGGATACCATGGGCGGCATTTCTCGTGCCATCAATGGGATCTATTATGAAGGTATAGTCAGCATCGTTATCAATAAACCCTATCTCCTCAGAAAGAATGTTGGCTTTTTTACCTATGATATCCATTGCCACCTCCTCTGCAACCCTGTCTATGTAAAGGGTGGGGGTTCCATCCGCCCCCATTGCCACTTCCCTTCCAAATTTGCTCACCGCCTCCCTTTTTACCCTCCTGGTTATTGCCTCTGCCACATTTCTTGCCATCTCCACAAGTTCATCCATTGCTTTTGAATATTTGCATGTATTAAAATCATTTGGATTTCCGATGAAAGTTCTATCATTGTCCTACACTGTTTCATCATTGATTTATAACGTTTATATATGTCCGGGATGCTAACAGATTAAAGGACGAGGGTCATTGTGTGATTTTTGCCCCCATCGAATGCCTCCCCCTCGTCCTCCTGCCTCCTTTTAGAATATGAAAATATCAGAGATGCCTCAACTGTTCTTCAAGTTCCTTTATTTTGTTTCTTATCTTTTCCAGTTTCTTTTCGTACTTTTCCTTCAGTTTGAGATATTTCTTCTCATTCATATCCCTTCTTCTCTCCTCCAGTTCCTCAAGGTCTTTTTTCACCATCGCTCTCATTTCATTGAGATCCTCGATTTTATCCTGAATTTTCTGTTTGTCTGCCATACACCCAAATATAAATAGGGGAGAAAAAGTTTACTGTTATGCTTGTTCACCGTCTCCTCGGTTTTGGCTTTGAGTCAAATGTGTATTTGATAGAGGATGAAAGAAATGCCGTGGTGGATACAGGCACGGGCTTTTATACAGAGCAATTGCTGAACGAGATAGGCAGATATGTGGAAGTAAAAAGCATAGATTACATAATCCTCACCCACGAGCATTTTGACCATTGTGGAGGGGCGGCGGATTTAAAGAATACCACCGGAGCAGAGATATGCATGCATGAAATGGCGGCGAGAACTCTGGAGGAGGGGGAGCAGTGGAGCGCCATGTTCTTTGATGCCGTCCAGAAGGCCACGGAGGTGGAAAGAAAACTAAGGGAAGGAGATAAAATCATTCTCGGGGAGGCAGAACTCAGGATTTTACACACTCCGGGCCATTCCCCGGGGAGCATATGCCTGTATGACGAAAAAAGCAGGACATTATTTTCCGGAGATGTGGTCTTTGCCGGTGGAGGCATAGGGAGAACAGATTTTTATGGAGGGGATGCCGAGCAACTTGTGAAATCAATAAAAAGATTGGTGGAGCTAAATGTGGAGAATCTTTACCCCGGGCATGGAGATTTTGTGATGGGCGAGGGGAAAGCACATATAAAAATGGCCGAGAGAATGAGCATGTATCTGCTTTAGCGACAAAGGAAACATTATAAAGGAAAATTCATTAGTTGTTTAATGCAGGGCAGGACCAGATGCCCCTACTGCAACAAAAACGTTGTGGTGGAGGTGCCCGACGGCGCCACCGGCATACAGCGCACCACATGCCCCAACTGTGGGATGCACATAAAGGTGGATGTTAATGGGGGTAGCCGTGAAAAAAGGGAGGAGGAGAGCCCGATACATCCCCTCGTTAAGGATACCAGATCAAACAAACCCACCATCGCAGGAATTTTTCTTATAATCGTCTTCCTGCTCGGCATAATAATGGGAGTTTCCCTCCTGCTGTCAGAAAAGGAGGCACTGCAGGGGAACGGCATATATGAGGGGGCGGTGGTGGATGTGGAGCATAATCCCATAGAAGGTGCAAGCATATATCTGATGGATGAAGGTTTGAAGGTAAAAATTGCCGAGACGGATGCAGAGGGATATTTCTCCATAAATCTTTCTTCTGGAAAACACAGAATATTGATTGAAAAAGAAGGCTATATTTCAAAAAATGTGAGCATAGGTGTTTTTCCGATAAAGAGCATATTCAGAGAAAGGTTTGTGCTGGAGAAGGGAGAGGGAGAAGAAAAGGAGCGTTCCATAACGGCATTTGCCATTGATATTCTGCCCATGATGGCTGTGGCCATAATAATAATCTCCATCCCTTCCCTCATAGGAGGCATATTCTGTTTCATGAGGAAATACAGGATAATTGCGGTGGTGGGAGCAGTTTTTGGCATATTCTCCGTGGGATTTTTTATAGGCACGGTTTTGAGCATAGTTGCCCTTGTTCTCATACTCACATCAAAGGAGGATTTTAGAAGGGTATAATTTATTATACAAAAAGCCTTTAATTTTGTGCATTCCAGCGAAATGATAAGAGGAAGTGTGTCAAACAAACTCGAGGGAAGGAGAATATTTCTGGGAATTACAGGAAGCATAGCGGCGGTGGAATGTGTGAAACTCGCGCGCCAGCTGATAAGGCATGGGGCCGATGTGGTTGCTGTAATGAGCAACGAGGCATGCAGATTTCTTCCCGCAGAATCCATGAAGTTTGCCACTGGTAGGGAAGTTATAACACAACTCAGCGGCATGGCGGAGCATACCCAGGATGGAGATATGTTACTCATTGCCCCCTGCACCGCCAACACCATCTCAAAAATAGCCCTGGGGATAGCCGACAACGCGGTAACCACCTTCGCCCTTGCCTTTGAGGGGAAAATACTTGTTGCGCCCTCCATGCACCTTCCCATGTATGAAAACGTTGTCACTCAGGAAAACATCAAAAGATGCAGGGAGAGGAGCATTCATTTTATCCCTCCAAAAATAGAGGAAGACAAGGCCAAGATGGCAAATGTGGAGGCTATAGTGGAGGAGGTTATAAGGGCATTCGGAGATAGGTCGGGGAAAATACTGATAATAGGCGGCGCCACCTACCAGCCCATAGATGATGTGAGGGGCATAACAAATCGCTCGACCGGGAAAATGGCAGCAGCAATCGCCATGGAAGCATATGAAAGGGGGATGGATGTGATGCTGTGGGCAAGTTTCGATGCGCCAGATTTTATTCCCTCACGAAGATTTGTGAGCGTTGAGGATTTAAAAAATATGGTGGAGGAGGAAACGGAAAAATATGATGCGGTGATAAACTGTGCCGCCATTTCCGATTTTGTGGTGGATAAGCAGGAGGGAAAAATAAAGGGGGGACAGGAGATGGTCATCCATCTCAAACCCTCGCCAAGGATAAATCCTCTGCTCAGTAAGATAGGCAAAAAAATCATCGCCTTCAAACTGGGCGGGGAGAATGTTCTCGAGGAGGCCAGAAATCTTCTTATGAAAGAAAAACTGGATTATGTTGTCGCCAACCGCATTGAGAGCATCGGCAGCGATACCACAAAAATCTGGATTGTTGGCAAGGAAGGGGTGCTGGAGGAGGCAGAGGGTAGAAAAAGGGAAGTGGCGAAAAAAATAATTGATTTAATATGAGGGTGCTGGCATTTTCCCCCGGCCATATAACCGGATTTTTTGAGATATGCCGTGGTGAGGATGAGATAAGCACGGGTTCCAGAGGAGCCGGATTTTCCCTATCCTTAGGAAGCTATGCAGAGGTGAAGGAGAGCAGGGAGATGATTATCGAGGGAAATATGGGAGAGGGAGAGGTGACAAGAGACGCCCTGCATATCTTGGGGATTAAAAATGTGAGGGTTAAAATAAGAAATCAAATGCCTCTCTCCCAGGGCTTTGGGATGAGCGCCTCCTCCACCCTCGCCGCCACACTCGCCACCTGCCATCTTCTCTCTCTTCCATACGAGAGGGCGCTGGAGGCGGCCCACGTGGCGGAGGTAAGGATGGGGGGAGGACTGGGCGATGCAATTGCCTCCTTTTATGGCGGCCTGGAGATGCGTCTCGCCCCTGGTTTGAAAGGAAGAATTAAGGTGGTGGAGGAGAGGGCGAGGATTCTTGTGGCCGTGGTTGGAGAGCCCATAAAGACAAGAGGGATTATTGAGAATGGGGAGATGGTGGAAAGAATAAATGAGGAAGGAAGGGAGGCGATGAAGAGTTTTCTGAGGGAACCAACCTTTGATAACCTTGCCCTTCTATCTCGAGAGTTCGCCATATCCACGGGCATAGCAGATGAGAGGATGAAAAGAATACTGAGGAATGGAGAAAGGATAGGCAGCATAGGGATGTGTATGCTTGGAAATGCCGTTTTTGCTGAATACAGTAAAGAAATGCGCAGATTTCTTTCAGGATTCCAGCATTACGAGTGTTTCATTGACAATGGAGGGGCCAGGATATTAGCATCCCTTTTCCCTTAGCCACTGCCTGAAGCAATCTCTGTGCCAGTATTTCCCCTCCTTAAATATGGCTCCCTCTTCTATTTCCTCATTGCAGTAGGCGCATTCCATGAATGTTATATGTCATGGCCTTTAAAATCATATCTCAAAAAGAGCGATTACTGGAGCATGGTCGGATGGCCTTGGCATTTCCCTCATCCTTTTGTATATAAAGCAGCCCCTGCTCCTTTCCGCCACCCCGGAAAATCCCCATATGTGGTCGACCCTCATGCCAGCATTCCTTTTGAAGGAATTGCTCCTGTAATCCCACCATGTGTATTCTCCCTCCTTTTTGTTATGGAGTCTGAAGATATCCACAAATCCGGCGTTTTTGAGGCGAGAGATGGCATCTCTTTCCTCTCTGCTGAAACCTATGGAATACTGCATTATTTCGGGGGCATAAACATCCTTTTCCTCTGGAGCAACATTGAAGTCGCCTACGAGAAGAAGATTTTCCTTCTTTCCAAAATTTTCTGTTATGTATCCTCTCAGTCCCTCAATAAATCCTATTTTATATTCAAAGGAAGGAGAGCCAATCATCTTTCCGTGGGGAAAATATGCGTTTATTATCTTCAATCCCTCTATTTCCGCCAGCAGAATTCTTTTCTGTTTCCCCTCCACCTTTTCGAAATTTTCATCGGATGAAGTTATCTCAAATTTTGAGACAATCGCCACCCCATTGTATCCCTTCTCCCCTTTAAAGACACTTTCATAGCCCCTCTCCCTGAAAAAATTTACTGGAAATTTCTCATTCTCCATCTTTATTTCCTGCAGAGCAAGCACATCCGGTTCTAATTCCTCTATGAGTCTCTCCACCAGAGGAAGGCGGGCATTCAGAGAGTTAACATTCCAGGTGGCCACGCTGAGCATGCTGAAAAAAGTGAAGGATGTATATTAATCTGATTGGATTCCCTCTCTGGTTTTCACCGCCATTCCCCTTTCAAAATCCATCATTTCCTCCCTGTTCATGATGGATTGTCCCACTCCAAGAAGATTATCATCCTCATCCACTATCAGCACCTCATCATATGGCCTTATATCCCTGCACGCATCCACAACAAATCTGGCAAAAACGTTCCTCCCCTCTTTTATGAAAGATGCTGCATCTCCATTCACCACCACCCTCATTTTTGGTGGTGGGAAAAAGGAATGCAGCCTTTTCCCGCCCTCCATCTTGAGGGTGAAAAATCCATCGGAGGCCCGCATGGACACCACATGTTTCCCATTGCATATCACATTCCTTATTTTCCCCGTTCTCTTTGATTTTATTATCTCCACATCTCCATCAAAGAGGGCATCTCCGGCCCCTCTGCCGAATTGATAATTTGCGATGCTCTTTATTTTTCTAATGTCATAGTTTTCGTCTTCTCTTTCCACTTCATCCATGCCCACAATAACAAGATTCCTGTAAAACTTGCTGCATGCTCTTTTCCTTTCCCTCTCCGTTTCCATATCTATATTCCATGGAAACACAGACTGGGCCACCGGGTATATCTCATCCAGTTCTATGGGAATGGGACCCAGAGGCGACTCAATTATGCAGTTTGCCTCTAACCTTTTCAGCCATCCAGCCCTGCTGTAGGGTTTCTCCATTTCATCAAAGATGATGGTTTTCTCAAAAAAGGGTTCATATCTTTTCATTATCCTGTTTTGCAACCTATAAACTATGGGCCTATGTATTGAGTATCTCCCTGCATACATGAGCGCCCTCTTCCTGGAAACATTTTCCCATTTCTCCAGCCATTTCTTGTTATCCTTTATCACCTCCATTGCCTCCATGAGCGATGGATGGGAATATGCTCTTCTTTCCATCATCTCCCACAGGTTTCCCTCCCTGATGGCCTGCCTCACCCTCCTAATCTCCATGAAGGTCTGCCATAGATTATGAAGGGCTATCACTCTGACTCTCTCCTCCTTTTCCATATGCTTTAACTCATCTATAGCCAGGGAGGCACAGGCGGGGCAGTTGCATATCTCCTCCTCCATCTCCTCCATCCTCACCGTTCTATCGCTGAATATAAATCGCCCGTCCTTGGCATATTTTATGTAGGAAGCAGAGTCAAACATATCGCATCCGAGAAATACGGCCATGGGAAATATCATGAGATGGCCCGCCCCAAAGAGATGAACCGGCCGGGAGGGCGGCAACTCCTTTTTACTCTCTATGATTATCTCCGCTATATCCGCATATCTCTGATTTTCCATCAGGGGGACAACCCCTCCGATGGGGTAGACATCGCATCTCAATTTCGCAAGTTCTCCGGCGCATTCCCTCCTCAAATCGCCATATACACCCCCCTGCACCGTGCAGGCGAGCATCATGTCTCCTTTTTCCTTCATGCTTTTTTTTGCTCTGTTTACAGTTTCTTCCATTTCCTTCCGGGCGGTTGTGTAGTCGGCGTTTTCGGAAAAAAGGTCCACTATTGTTCCTATATCACTTCCAATATCCCTCTGAAATTTCACCATCTCCATGGGATCGAGTTCTATCCCATAAACGTACATCTGAAAGGAGCCTGAGTCCGTCATCAGAGGGCCATCAAAGCCAATTAGGTTGTGCAGTCCCTCCTCCAGCGCCCTTTTTCTTAAATCCTCATCACTGTATATTATGTAGGAATTCGTTATAAATGCCTGGGCGCCCATTTCAAGCATCTCCTGGATTGTGATGATACTAAAATGGGGATTTATTACGGGGAGGATGGTGGGAGTGTTTATTTTGCCATGGGGAGTATGGAGAATCCCCATTCTTGCCAGGCCGTCCCTTGCCTTAATCTCAAACATAAGGAAATAAGGAAGCGGGGTTATAATAATTTGCGAGATTAAGACCTTAGCAGTTAAGATGATTCCTCATATCCTCGGCAACTTCCTCCGGGCTCCTCTCCAGCACAACCTCCTCGTGCAGTCTTTCCAGAAATGCAACATCATTCCTGTAATATTTTCCCATGTTCTGCCTTGTTATGCATCTGAAATGGACTGGAAATTCATCCTCCAGACTGATATAGATGGATACATTGAAGGAATTTCTTCCTATGGCGGAGTAATATGAAAGTATCTTCGCCAGAGCCTTGGATATTTCATCTATTTGAAGCCCTTCCTCAACTATACCGCCTACCTCGTTGTAGCCATATGGAACGAAAGGTGTGAAAAGCAGCACCTTTCCAACCCTTCCGATGAAACGCTCACTCTCCACCTCCATTTCAATATATCTCTCAAACTCCTCTCTTCTCCCGAGCAGTTTTTCCATATAAACCGTTGGATGCCTGTCCACCAGTATCTGGGTGTGGGGGTGCAGGATGCTGGCGCCGGCGGGCATCATGTAGTTCCAGCTTATGGAGGCAAACCTTACCTCTTCCATCTTTCCAATTTTATCTATATATCTGCTTCCCAGTTCCAGATTTTTGGCGATGAGGGAAGGGGTGAACTCATCTATTTTTATGTAGTGTTTTCTGAAGGCGCAGACGCCGCTATGCCGTGCATAAGGGCTTATATTCGGAAAAAGAAAGGCCTCATCATTCTCCAGCATAGTCGTTCCGAAATCCTCTCCAAACTTTGAAACCTTTTCCGGGTTGCAAAATATGCAGGGCCTTTTCACAAGTTCATTAAAATCTTCCATCCCTGTATATTCAAGCCCCTTTCTTTCAATTATTCTGCATCTTCTTCCCCATATCTCCTCCTTTCTGATTTCTATTCTTCTTATTTCCTCTCCCGCCATCGCCTCTTCAAACCATCTATGGAACATGAGAAAGGATGGAAAATGGTTAAAAAATCTTTTCTGGAGAGAATATCAATCAATTCTCTCAAGAATCATCTCCACTATCTTTTCTGGAGGAATGTTGGTGGTGTCTATCACCATGTCGTATATGCTCATATCATCCAGATGAATGCCATAAAATTTCTCATACCTTCTTTTCTCACTCTCAATCCTCTCCTTTGTTTCTCTTTTCTTTTCCCTTTCCTCCCCTCCCTCCCTCTCGACGATTCTTCTCATCCTCTCATCCTCATCGCAGTCGAGCCATATCTTTAGGGAAGGTATCTTCTTGAGGTGGGCAATCCATCCGGAGAGGCGTCCCTCCATTATGACGTTCCCCTTTCTCATTATCTTCTCCTGCTCCATGTCCAGTTCTCTGTCTATCCTTGGATGCTCTTCACAGTATCTCTCAAAGGATTGCAGATCCATCTTATATTTTTCAGCCATTTCCCTGAAAATCATGCCCACATTCAGATACTTTATTCCAGTTTTCTCAGCGAGTAATTTTGCCACCGTTGTTGTGCCACTTCCAGGAAGCCCGCTTATTGTGATGACCTTCTCTCCCATTTTATCCTCAGAATGTATTGTATCACCTGTGTGAGGGGTATGGAGAGCAACATGTAGAGAAGAATCCAGTTGGGGAAGAGTATGGGGTTATCAAAAAAGTTTATGTGGAGATGCCAGGGCGCATCAAAGTAGTGGTGTGGAGAACTCATAAGAAAATCCCAGAGCCATGTGAAGACGGGAACGAAAATGAAAAGAGTTATGGGCATCAGTTTCATTTGCTTTGCCGACACCTCGCTCTGCATCCTCATTATCTCCGCCTGCATTTTCTGCATTTTCTTTATCATATATTTGTTCTGACTCTTCATGGCCTCTCTGTATTTCTTCTGAAATTCCGATACCATGTGCTGCATTCTCGCCATCTCAATCCAGTTGGTGGCAAAGTGGCGAATTATGGTGGATATTACTATCACAACGGAGCCGGATATGAAGATGGTGAGCACCGGATATCTATATCCAAAACCAAAAAGTGGAAAAAACACCACCCCCACCGCCGAACCCAGCGCACCTCTTATACGAGGGTCAAATATCACAAGCATGGCTATCATTAGCAAAAGGAAGAATCCCATGGAGGATTGCTGCTGCTGTTTCGCCATCAATATCTTTTTCCAATATGCATACCTGTTTTTATATATTTTGGAATTGCCCTATGTAATTGGAGTATGGGAAGCGAACAAAACATTTATATATAATATCCCTCTTGCCCCCTCATGGCACTTATAAAGGACGAAGATAAGGAGTATCTGAAGAAAAAGTTCGATGAGGAGATGGAGGGAGAGGTAAAGATAATTTATTTCACACAGGATTTTGAATGTCAGTTCTGTAAGGAAACGAGGGAAATACTGGAGGAACTGGCTCAGCTCAATGACAAGATAAAACTGGAAGTCCATGAATTTGATAAGGAGAAGGAACTGGCAGAGAAATATGATGTGGATAAAATCCCTGCAACCCTCATATTCGGGGAGAAGGAGTACGGCATAAGATTTTTTGGCATACCATCCGGTTACGAATTTTCCACTTTGGTGGAGGACATAATACATGCATCCAGAGGAGAAACGGAACTTAACGAGGAAATTAAAGAGGAGATAAGGAAGATAGACAAGCCGGTTCACATACAGGTCTTTGTTACACCCACATGTCCCTACTGCCCAATATCTGTTAATCTGGCCCATCAGATGGCAATAGAGAACGAGAACATAAGGGCGGACATGGTGGAGGCCATAGAGTTTCCGCACCTCTCACAGAAATATGATGTGATGGGCGTGCCAAAGACGGTGATAAATGACAAGAGGGAAGTGGTGGGTGCAGTGCCCCAGGAGATGCTTCTGGAGGAAATAAAAAAGGCCCTTGAGGAATAAAGATTTCATCGCATCCCCGTCACAACCACCAAAAGGCAAACTTTTTATAATGTTATATATATTACCTTTTCAGGTTTTGGGAGGATAATTTGAAGTACACACGTTTCGAAAAAGCCCGTATCATCGGGGCGAGGGCTCTCCAGATAGCCATGGGTGCCCCTCTGCTGGTGAAACCGCCGGAGGGGTTAGTTGATCCTCTGCAGATTGCCCTCATGGAATTTGAAAAGGATTTGATTCCCATAACTGTAAGGAAGAGAGGGAAATATATAAAAGGGCCTGTGGTATAGGGTGGCATAATGGAAGAAGAAAAATTACTGGTTCCAGAAGAAATGTACATATCCTGTGGTACTGAGATAGGCACCCAGCAGAAGACAGCACACATGAAGCCATTTATAGCGAAGGTGAGAAACGACGGCCTCTATCTCATAAACATAGAGGAAACGGATAAAAGAATAAGGCATGCCGCAAAACTTCTGGCAAGATACGAGCCAGACAAGGTCATGGTTGCGGCCGTGCGCCATTACGCCAGAAAGCCCATAACAAAACTTGCCGAGATATGCGGTTTCATAGCCCAGCCAGGAAGATTTCTGCCCGGTACTCTCACCAATCCCTCATGCGGGAATTATCATGAGGTGGATATTCTGCTTGTAAACGATCCCATAGGTGATAAGCAGGCCATGGCGGAGGCGAAGAAGATAGGCATACCCATAGTTGCCTTATGTGATACAAATAATGAGACCAAGTATGTGGATCTGATTATTCCTGTCAACAACAAGGGAAGGAAGGCGCTTGCCCTCACCTACTGGCTTCTTGCAAGGGAAGTTCTGAAGGCCAGAGGGGAAATAAAGAGCGATGAGGAGTTCCAGCATACCGTTGAGGATTTCGAAGCGGAACTATGATTGATGAAAGCAACGTTTTCATCATTGTCATAGATTTTCAGGAGAGGATGCTGCCCCACATAAAAAATGGCAGCAGGGTTGTGAAAAATACAGTCAAACTTCTCAAGGCAGCAGGCGTTTTTGGCATACCCATAATAGCGACAAAGCAGGTTAAGCTGGGGGAGACAGCGGAAGAAATAAAGGCACGGATACCGGAAGAAATAGAAAAGGATACCTTCAGCTGTTATGCCAGCCGGGAATTTGTGGAGAATGTGGAAAAAATTGGAAGAAAAAAATGCATAATAGCAGGCATAGAGAGCCATATATGTGTTATCCAAACAGCCCTTCAGATGCTTGAGGATGGTTACGAGGTGTATATCGCCACCGACTGCATTGCCTCAAGAAATGAAATGGACCATGAAATGGCAATAAGGAGGATGATTCAGGAGGGTGTTAAGCCATCCACATCTGAGGCGTTGATATATGAAATCATGAAGTCCGCATCTCATGAAAAATTCAGGGAAATTTTAAAAATAGTGAAGGAGGGCTAAAGCATTATTTTCTCGTGCTCTTTCAGATATTTCATGGAGCGCTTCACATCGGCGAAAAGCATCTCCGCCTCCTTTATGTCCTCGATGCCTATCTTCTTCTTTTTATTTCCTCCCGCTATATTGTGGGCGGGTGCCATGAGCTGCACCGCATACCTTAATGATGTCTTCTCTCCTATTTCAGTTAAATACTCCAGGGCGTCATCCTCCATTTTGATTTTCTCCTCAGCCATCCTTATCTCCAGTATTTTTCTTATCTCTTCCTTTGTGTAGGGCCTTGTGGTTATTATGAGGGAGCGGTCTATGAAATCAAGTGGCACTCCATGGGGTGATTCTATCTCCGTTCCTCTTATCCTTGCCATTCCTCTGTTGGAGGCGAGAATTATTATGGGCGCCAGTTCCGATTCCAGCGCTCTGTTGAGGAACGCAAAGGCCTCTATGTCCAGCATGTGCACCTCGTCTATGAAAAGCACGCCGGGGATAATCTCAGCCTTCCCATCATCGACCCATTTCCTCACCATCTCCTCCACTTCCTGTCTTGTCTCCTGAGTTATGTCCTCCTTGCCCCCGAAGAATATGGTGAAGAAACTTCCTCTTCTTGATGTGGCAACATCCAGTTCATGAAGGGTGAGGACGTAAACAAACTCCTTCTCCTTTGCTATGCTTCCTTCTGGCAGCTCCACCGCCTCTTTTGTGTGGAGATCGATGCCCTCCTTCTTTATTGCCTCCTCCGTCTTTCCGAGTTTCACTATCCTCCCGCTGTCCGCATCTATCTGCACAACATCCCCCACCTCCACATTCTGCTGGAGAAGATATTGAGCAAAGGTCTCATCCACCCTAAACTCCTTCTCCTCATCCTTTGTTTTTAAGGCGAGGGTCGCTGATTTGGGAATTTGCTGATAGGGATTGTAAGGATGGGGCACACTCTGCACATCCAGTTTTGTCACCTCGCCCTCGTAAATTTTACGCATTTCATGAATTCTCACTCCTATTGCCTTTCTCAATGCCTGCATGAGAAATTCCGTCTTTTTCATTTCTGATGAATAAATTTCGGAGCCGGAAATGGAAACAAAGGGAACATCTCTGCCAAGTTCTTTTGCTATGCCCACTGCTATGGCCGTCTTCCCCGTGCCGGGTGGACCAGCAAGCAGAATCGCTCTTCCTGCAAACTTGCCCTTCTTCACCATGTCCACCACTATGCCCGCCGCCTTTCTCGCTTCTGTCTGGCCTACTAGTCCATCACCAACAGGCATTGCCTCCTTTCCTTTTAAACCCAGACCGGTGATGTGGGAATGACTACCTATTCTTTCAAATCCCTTGCTCCTCATCCTCATCACCATGAGGGAAATAAGGAGGGATAAAAAAAATTTTGTTTTTGAAGAGAATTTATGAGCAAAGCATAAATAAAATATTCTGACATTTATATTGATTCCATCAAAAAATTTTAATTAAGCAATATCAAAACAATCATAAATAACAAAATCATTAGCAAATGATGAACATTGACGAAATTAAAAAAATAATAGAGGATGCAGAGGAAGTTATAAGGAAGAGATATAAGGCAGAGATTATTGGCATATTTGGATCATTTGCAAGAGGAGAAGAAGGAAAGGAAAGTGATATTGACATACTTGTAGAATTT
>JAGGZK010000006.1 GCA_021162065.1 Thermoplasmata archaeon | reverse complement strand
TGAAAAATTGTTTCGGCGAATCTGCTCTTTATTTTTATCTCCGCACGGTGCATTATCTTGCCTTGAGATGTTTGGAAACTGTGCCTCTCTCCTTGTAGAATATCTTCCCCCCGCATCTGGGGCACTTTATGCCCATCCTCCCCGTATCTATCTCCACATTTTCCCCACAGGAGGCACACTTATATGTCAGCATCTCATTCACCCAGAATACTTCTTATATTCTTCTCCACATCCCTGCCCGCATTTGTTTTCGGATAGTAGGCACCGCCTGCAAATTTGGTGTTGCATTTTCTGCAGACCCATATGCCCGTACTCTCCCTTTTCAATCTCTTCCTTCCGCAATTGGGGCATACATGCCACTGCTTCTGCTTCTGCTCTATCCCCCTAACTCTATGTCTTATCTTAACGCCGTATCTGGCACCAAACCTTCCTGTGCTGCCGACCTTTTTTGTTCTTCTTGCCATCTTATTCCTCCAGCAATTTTCTTATGTTACGGGCATGAATTTGGGCCCTGTTTATAATATTTTTTATCTCTTGGATAGTAAATGTTCCTTTTAAACCTTTCTGTATGGCCCTTATGTTCCCCTCCTTATCGAGAGCAACGGTAAAGCGCGCCTGGGCAATCTGCTCCTCATCAAGGGAGGGATCAACAACTATGAAATCCTCGTATTTCACAAAGGTGCAACTTATTGGCGGGGATGTCACCGGCAATGGCTTGTTCTCCCCCAAATCAAATTTTTCATAGGGGAGTACAGCATTCTGAAGGGCGGCGGAGGCGGCCAGAGAGCATGCATCGAAGAGATTGCCGTCATAATCCAGAACATGCAAATCTATGAAAACAATCCATACCTTCTCTCCCGGCTCTATGCACAGCTTGCTCATGTCTATGTAGCCCGATTCCCTTATGCCTCTATCCACCACTCTTGCCAGTTCAATGGCATCTGGCTTTGGAGGGCCCGATTCAAATTCTGGCGATGCTATCGGTGGCAATTCAGCGGAGGTGCTCATGGCCCCCTCTTCAGGCGAGTCGGGATATGGCTCTCCTATATCCGCTTTCACTCCCGCCATCACCATTGTATTCCCTATTCTCACCCTTGCTGAACCCTCTGCATTTCTGAGGATATTCTTCTCAATTTTTATGGGACGATATTCATCTGGCTCCCTTCCATCCGGCCTTTTCCCTTCCTTTGCCAGCCTGGCCAGATAATCACGCTTGACCGCAGAAACTCTTTTAACTTCCGGTATTTCCATTATTCCACCTCGAATGTTTTATATTTATTCATCAGCGCCTCCCTCTGCAATTTGCTCACCTCCCTACATCCCTTGATGGCCAGTTCCACCGCCTCGTCAAATTCAGCAGGTGTCATATGCCCGTCCATCTGCATTAGAAGTATTTCCTCCGTTCTGGGAGCGATGGCAATAGGCAAATCGGCATCTCCTTCCTTATCCTCATCGCTGGTCAAATCAAGAACAACTGTTCCATCCACCTTGCCGGCAGCACATGCCACAGGCAAGTCACGCATGGGTATGCCCGCATCCGCCAGGGCAACGGCAGCAGCAGTGATGCCAGCACATCTTGTTCCCGCCTCTGCATCCAGCACCTCTATGCATACATCAATGGTAGCCCTTGGAAATAACTCGGTGAATATCACTCCTTCCAGAGCCTCGGAGGTGACCTTCGATATTTCCACACTTCTCCTGTCCGGCCCGGGGCGCTTCCTGTCCTCCACGCTAAAGGGCACCATGTTGTAGCGTGCATTCACTATGGCCTTTGTGGGATCCTGTATATGGCGGGGCATCGCCTCTCTGGGGCCATAAACGGCTGCCATTATTTTATTTCCACCCCATTCAAGATAGCAGGACCCATCTGCCCTGTAGAGCACTCCTGCCTCAATCTTTATGGGCCTCAATTCATCCGGCTTTCTTCCATCAATTCTTATTCCATCTTTCATCAACAATTTAACCACCTAACATTTTAGTTATTCTTTCAGTGAGACCTGTAGTATGAGCCTCCTTTTCTATTTTCCTTATTGCCTTTATGAGCAACTTGATTTTCTCCTCATCCTTCCCCTTTATCCATATTCTTCCATTCTGCCCCACAAAAATCCAGCATCCCGTATATTTTTTCAGCACGGAGAGCATTGAGCTGTTTTTCCCTATAACTCTCGGCACCTTTGAGGGCTGTATGTCTATTATGAGCCCCTCATCTATTTTCCTGCAGGCCTTGCATTTCATGGAGACATCTATATTTCTTGCCTCATCCACAGAGACAATGGACACTATGAGCACATCCCCTATTTTCAGATACTTGGTGGTCTCTCCATAATCCACCCTCCACGGCACATTATCGACACCCAGAAAGGCGGGGTACGGGGCATTGATGTCAATGAGCCACGCATTTTTGAAGGCCTCCTGAACAACACCTATGACATTATCCCCTATGCTGGGGTCATACACACCCGAGAGGGGAATAATGTTCACATATCTTCCCTTATCGCTCACTATGCCGAGGCGGGAGGCATACAACTTGTCTCCTTCCTTGAATACTCCTCTGCCCGGCAATTTCTCCTTTGCATCTCCAACAACACTTCCCGGCAAAACAATTTTTCTCATCATTTTAACAACCTTGTTATTACCTCTCCCTTGGTCAATGCATTCAACCTGTCATAAAACTGGTTCTGCATTCCAGCGGGAATTTCAACAACACATTTGAAGGAGCCATCCGGCAGCCACTCCTCCTTCAGCATTTTGGCGGTATTGACAACCTCTCCATATGCCTTGCCTGCATATTGAGAGGGAATCTTCACCTCTATCTTAACATTCTCGATGCTTATTGGAAGAATGGGGCGTATGGCCGTGATGATTTTCTTCACCTGCTCCTCTACGGGTTTAAAGGCATCTATATGCACGCCCGCCTCTTCCATGGCCCTCTCTATTCTATCCCTTGGATGAGGCAATTTTGTATGGGGATCCATGGCGGAACGGGCTATGTGGTCCACTATCGCCTTCCTCTTCCTCTCCATCATCTCCCTTCTCTGCTGTGTAGTAAGTTGAAATTCGCCCTCCTTTATTATTTTGAGCGCTATTTCCCCCACATCCAGTGTGCCAAAGATTTCCTTCAACGCCTCCTCGGATGCCTTCTCGCCCTTCCTTGCATCCTTGAAAATCAAATCTATGGCCATGTAATCAACTATGTTTATTTCCTTGCCCTCCATCACCATGTCCACTACCTTCGGATCTATCAATATTTCAAAATGGCTGCCCTTCTTTCCGTATCTCGCAACTATTGCATCATCTAAGGATACCATCTAATCCTCCTTCACCCTATTAAAATACTTTTCTGTTTCCTTATCCGGAAGTATCTCAAATTTTTTGCCTTTTTCCACCACACCTATCTCGACTGCATTCTTCTCAAGTTTTCCCTCGGTGGAATAAAACAGCGCCTTTAGGCCCAGCTCCACCGCCTCCTCCTTCTTCATGTTCTCCTTGTAATTTTTCTCAAAGTAATCTATCGCCGCCTCTCTTCCCTCTCCTTCCGCCGTTGCCTTGTATTCCATCATGGCTCCGGAGGGATCGGTGGCGAAGAGATGGGGGCCCGAGGCATCGATGCCACCTATCAGCAGGGCAGTGCCGAAGGGGCGGACGCCGCCATACTGGGTGTATGTCTGCTTGAAATCGCATATCTTTCTTGCCAGCGTCTTCACCTGTATCGGCTCTTCATAGGTGAGGCGATTAATCTGCGCCTCTATCCTCGCCCTCTCCACCAGAGCCCTGGCATCTGCCACCAGACCGG
>JAGGZK010000003.1 GCA_021162065.1 Thermoplasmata archaeon | reverse complement strand
GGATGGGTTTGGAATATGAACATGAAACATTTGGAGAAAGAAATGCAATAGAGGGATGGTTCAACATTCTCAAGGCAAGATTGAAGAGATTCTGGAAACGCTTTCCTTCTAACGCATCAAAGGAAAGTGTTGAAAGATGGCTTACTGCATTTGTAGCCCTCTATAACCTGGGGGTGAAAATTTCTTGACAGCCCCGGGAAAAACAATACAAAAAGAATTTAACACACAACCATTTTCAAATCATGAATGTTATTGTTGTGAATGTCAAAACATATAAGGAAGGAACAGGAAAAAATGCCCTTGAACTGGCGAGAATAATGGAGGACGTGGGCAATGAATATGGTATCAGGATGATTATTGCTGTTCAGCCGACAGATATATTTAAGATAGCAGATGATGTTAGTATTGAGGTGTTTTCACAGCATATGGATGCAATCGATTACGGCAGCAATACTGGATGGATTCTGCCACATGCGATTAAGGAGGCGGGAGCTAAAGGTGTGCTTGTAAATCATTCCGAACACAGAATGAAGCTGGAGGACATAGCATTTAATATGGAAATGGCGAAAAAGATAAGGCTACAGACAATAGCATGTGCGGGCAACGTTAATGTTGCCAGGGCACTTGCCACCTTTAAGCCAGATTATGTGGCTATAGAGCCCCCTGAACTTATAGGGGGAGAAATATCGGTAACGAGTGCAAGGCCTGAGGTAATCAAGAATGCGGTAGATGCTGTCAGAGAGATAAATGAAAATGTGGAAGTGCTGTGTGGCGCTGGAATAAAAAATGGCGGAGATGTGGCAAGAGCCATTGAACTCGGAGCCAAGGGCATTCTGGTGGCAAGCGGCGTTGTTAAGGCAAAGAATAGGAAGATGGTGCTCGAGGATATGGCGAGGGCACTGGTAAAATGAGAAGGCCGTATGTGATAATAAACTGTGCCTCCTCCCTTGACGGGAGAATAGGCCTTGCGGACAGGCGCCCCCTCAAAATATCGAATGAGGAGGATATGGAACGGGTTCACAAGTTGCGCAATGAATGTGATGCCATCCTTGTTGGCATAGGCACGGTTCTTGCTGACAATCCCAAACTTACAGTTAAGAAAAAATATGTGGAGGATGCAAAAAATCCTTTGAGAGTCATACTGGATTCCCACTTCAGAACGCCGGAGGATGCGGAGGTGATGAGGGGCAATGCAAAGACGTTAATAGTTACCACATCTACGGAGTTCAGAAAGGGAAATGTGGAAGTGATAAAATGTGGGGATGGAGAGAGAGTTGATCTGGAGAAGTTGATGGGAATTCTTTATGAAAGAGGCATCAAAAAATTAATGGTGGAGGGTGGATCGGAAGTAATAGGTGAGTTTTTGAAAAAGGGACTTGTGGATGAAATGTTAATTTTCTATGCCCCCATTTTTGTGGGAGAGGGTGCTCCATCAATTTTTGGAATTAAAGGATCGGGCATCGAAGATATAATAAGAATGAAAATAAGGGATATAAGGCGGTTGGGCGACGGCTATCTTCTTCACCTCATTCCAGAACGGAAACTATAATCCTTCTTTTTCTCGCCCTCACATCGCATTCAATAAATACAATCTGCTGCCACGTCCCGGTCATCAATCTTCTGTTTTCGAAAGGTACTGTTATGTCACATCCGATAATGCTGGCCCTGACATGACTATGGCCGTTGCCATCATGCCATCTCTCCTCATGTTTGTAATACGCTCCTCTTGGAGCAATTTTTTCCAGAGCAGCAGGCAAATCAAAGAGCAGACCATCCTCATACTCTATTGTGGTTATTGCCCCCGTTGAACCGGGACAGAAAATATGGGCTATGCCATCTTTAATGCCACTCCTTTCTATCACCTTTTCCACTTCATCGGTTATGTCAACAATATCCATCTCTCCCTTTGTATCCAGAGTGATTACCTCTCTATACATGATGGAAAAAGAGGGAGAGGATAAAAGAATTTCTAAGTTGGGTAACCCCCTATCATCAAACTCGGATCACCAATAAGAATCCATTCCTGAACTGTTTTGGTATCAAGGGCAGAGTTGCTTCCCGCCTCACTATTCCAGTTTATTGGGTAGGTATGGAGATAGGAGGTAATGGCCTTTCCCCAGATTTCCCCGAGTATATGGGTGCCATTCATCCCATATTCCCAGAAGAAATGGGTATCGAGAAATTCGGAGGCCAGTCCTTCGAAATTTTTATCCTCCTTGGTATAGCCCAAACCCGAATAGCCAAGCGTGGCAACACTTCCTCCGTCCACCTTCTTGGTCATCCACCAGCTCCAGCAGGCGGGGGCGGTCTCTCCCCTCCATATATACTCTATCCATCTCTCGCCCTGATACACCTTCAGCAAATTGAAAACGCTTATGTTGAACTGGCTGTTGTGGCAGCCGCCCACCACGCAGACGGGGTACATGCCCTCGTTCGTCAACTTCCTCATCTGCCACACCGTAAGCCCATCAACCCACTCGGTGCTGTTGGGAGCATGTGTTGCCCAGCTCATGGGTGAGCCATGGCCATCGAAGAACAAAAAGCCGCATCCCTCACTTATGGCGTTTATAACATCATCCGGTCCTGTAAAGGTGCCGAGAGAGGTCCATAACCTTATGGGTTCAAATCCTGGCATCCATTCTATGGCCTGCTCCGTTCCCTCCTCGCCTTCGTAACCCTTCCAGCTTGAGTTAAGCACTTCCGGATATGTATCTCCTGCTATGCATACAAATCTGTTGAACCATTCCGCACCATAGGTGGAGGTCTCGTATTCTATTGTTTTTGCCACTATGGCCTCCACCTCCAGAGCATTCCGTGCGGGCCATCTCCCCACATATACATCTGGAAAGAGATCAATGGGGCTATCCTCTGCGCTACTCCCCTTCCACTCACCAAATATGCCATTGCCATTGTTGTCCCAACTGCTGAATTTGCCATCTGCATCATATATATCTGCAAAATAAAGATCGCTTAAATATCTGGTTTCCCAGTTACTCTTGTCATCCAGATGAACATATCTTACAGGGGTCCACCATTTCTCCTGCAATCCGGGTTTTCTTCCGCCAACGAGCAATACATATTTTATTCCCCACTCATCATAGGCATTCTTTATGAAATATTTAACCTTCTCAGCGTCATCCCTCCCCTGCACAGGGAAGTATTTGCTTCCATATATATCCTCCAGAGTAACTATTATGGTTTTCACTCCATACTGCTCCTTATGCTGCTGAAAAGGTGGCAAAGCATCATAGAATTTTGCTGGGGTGATAATGAGCAGATCATAGGTATTTGTTCCAGCATTATTTTCCACTGGCAACTCCACTACCTCTCTAACCTCAAAGTTACCAATCCCTGCCATAACGCCACTCATCAAAAATATTGCCATCACAATAACAACCATGCTTTTCATGAAGGTATAAATGAAAAGGAGATTTAAAATTTTGCTGAGGAAATTAAGGTATTATCTCTGTGGTATTGTTATATGGAGGATATTTCAGATTTTCCTTGTGATGCATCAGGAGTTTTTGATACTTCTTTATCTCATTTATGGTGAATCTGGTTATGTGACATATCTTATTGAAACCCTCCTTTCCCCACAATCTTTCTTTGTAAGCGAACAGACATCTCCCCCCGCATATCTCATATACTTCACAGCTTCTGCACGGCTCTCCAATCTCGATTTTTTTATATGCTTTTAAATCCCCGAGAACATTCCATTCAAATTCCGGTGCAATGGGACATGCCAGTATTTTTCCATCCGTGGTTATGGAGATGGCATCTCTGCCAGCGCCACATGGCAGGCCATCGCCTCCATGCAGGAGGCGAGACGAGATGCCAAGGAAAGGAACGATGCCATGTATCCTTCCCCTTTCCATCTCCTCAATCCAGAAACGAACGAGCTTTTTTATCCCGGGCATGTAATTTTCCACAGCCCATTTCCAGAATTCATCAACATCCCACATGGTGCTCCATATGGCATCGAGTTGCCAGTGAACATAGGGGAAATGATTCAGAAGATGCATCACATCCTCGTAAATATCTGTTTTGACGGATGCCGCCATTCTGGCGATTATCTCTCCCTTATAACCATTTCTTTTCAGAAAATTTAGTGCCTTCATCACCCTCTCATAGCATCCTTTTCCTCGGTAAAAATCGGTGACCTCCTTTCTTCCATCTATGGAGAGGAGAATGCTATCGAGTTTGTTCACATCTTCTCCCAATCTTTCCAGAAAAAAACCATTTGTCTGAAGAACAAATTTTTTTGCCGGCAACACATTCATCATTTTCCTCATTTTTTCTGCTTCAAGGGTGGGCTCTCCACCATAGAAGGCAACTACTGCTTTTTCATCTCTTTTTATCATATCTGCAAGAATTCCAATATTATATTCAATTTCCGCAGGCATTCCATGGAGACTGCCCCCACAATATCTGCATTTAAGATTGCATACCGGTGTGAGGATGAGAATGTAAAGCACAAAGTTATAGCATCCTGCTTAAAAATATTAGCCCTACATCTCCTCCAATGCTTCTATGCCGAGAATATAGAGACAATTTTTTATAACCTGGCGGGCAGCATC
>JAGGZK010000041.1 GCA_021162065.1 Thermoplasmata archaeon | reverse complement strand
GAGTTTCAGCATAGAGGTCAATGTGAGTGTTGCAAAGCCATTAGAGAACAACATATATCTTAACAACACAGTCAATGTCACATGCGATGAGGGCGAATATAATGAAACATACGAGACAACGCTTGTTACTGCTCCCCAGCTTTCTATAACAAAGGAGAGTGTGCCTTCCGTGGTGGAGCCGAATTCTACCATGATGTACAGGATAATAGTGAGAAATGACGGACTCATAGAGGCAACCAATGTGGTTATAAAGGATCTCTATGACAGCAGAATAAATTATCTCCATGCAAGCCCGCCGCCGGATGCGGGTATTGATGAATGGCACATTTCCTCGTTGGCTGCTGGTGGTATCTATGAGATAAGCATCTATGTGGAGGTGCCCTCGACGGTTGAAGAGGGAATTACTTTGGTTAATTTTGTGAATGTGACATGTGATGAGGGGATTTATGATGAGGCGTGGGCATATACTCCTGTAATCTCATATCCTCCGGAATCTCATAAAGAATTTTATGGACCAGTTGTTAATGTGACCATATGGGAGGATGGAGAGGCATATATTCTTCACTATATAAATAAAAATACTCTGATAGATCTAGTGGCGGTGGATAATGGCTCGGGAGTCAACAGAACATATTACAGAATATTCAAATGGAACGAAGGATGGCAGGTGCTTTTCAACTGGGAAATTTATGGAAAATACAATCCATATCCTCCGTTTTATCCAATAAATCTATCTGCTCTTGGGATAATGTACAACCTCACACCCTGCGGCAAATACCAGATAGAGTTCTATAGCATCGATAATGCAGGAAATGTTGAAAAGGTGGAATGGAACGATGTTTTTGTGGACTGCATACCCCCGTCCTCGACCATTACGGATATAGAGGTGGATGGGCGGAATGTTGTAGTTACTGCTTCAGCCGAGGACGAAGGAATTGGAACTGATGGTATGGATCTCTACTACAGATATAGCGAAGATAATCACACATGGAGCGGCTGGATGTTCTATGGTTTTTCAGAGAACGGAACATGGGAAATAAAAATGCTTGACGATGGGTATTACCAGTTCTATACAGTTGCCTATGACCTTGTTTTAAACCATGAAAGTTTGCCAAACGCTACCTCTGAGCCAAAGGGAGAATGCAGGGTGTATCTCCCAGAAGATGTGAATGGGGATGGAAGGGTAAACGTTTTGGACATTTATTTCATCATTTCCCACTGGGGAGAGACACCCTCCAGCCCGGGATGGGATGAAAGAGCGGATGTTAATGGAGATGGAACTGTGGGAGTAGAAGATGTGATGGAGGTAGTGGCTAACTGGACAGGGTAAGAAAATAGTTTGCTATCGTTTTGCTATCAAAATATTTATATACCTCTTTCCTATTTATTTCTTATGAATGAGGGTCATAGGGTTGTGAGTGCCATAGTTATAGGTATTGTAGTTGCTTCTGGGATGGCAATCTTTGGATTGGGGGGAGAAAAGAAGGATACAACCCCTGTTTATCCTCTTGGCTGCATACCTGAAAAAATTACGGATAGTGGGAATTATTCTGCCAATCTGATTGCTCCTCCCACATGGGATTGGCGTAATCAGGGAATAATGACCTCTGTAAAAAATCAGGGCGGATGTGGCGCCTGCGTCGCCTTTGCCAGCAATGGTGCCTTTGAGGCAATCATAAAATGGAAGACAGGGCAGACCGTTGACTTATCAGAGGCACAGGTATTTTTCTGCACTGGAAGCGACTGCGATGTCGGCATGTCTGTTGGTACAGCATTGAATTATATGAAAACCAATGGTGTGGCAGATGAAGATTGCTTCCCGTATGATGGCGCCAGCTCTGGTACAAATCTTGCATGTGATCCATGCGATGACTGGCAGCAGCGTGCATATAAACTAAATGATTGGGGTACAGTTACTGGAGCAGCCAATATAAAAAATTACCTTGTTAATTATGGCCCATTGGTTGTCACATACGCCGTCTATGAAGATTTTGATGATTATTGGTGGAATCCCAACGCTTGGGATAATCAGGTCTATACACATTCCTATGGTGCTTTGCGTGGTTATCATGCTGTTGTGCTTGTGGGCTATAATGATTACGATGGCTACTGGATATGCAAGAACAGCTGGGGAACAAGTGGTGGCATAAATGGCTATTTCAAAATAGGTTATGGAGAGCCCGTCGGAAGTGATGATCCAATAGATGATGGAGCATATTACCTTATATATAAGTCATCGCTAACAGCAGATGCTGGTGGGCCATATACTGCCAAACCAGGAGAAAACATACAGTTCCATGGGTCTGCATATGGTGGAACAGAGCCATATACATGGCACTGGGACTTTGGAGACGGGGCAACAAGTAATGAACAGAATCCGATACACGCATATTCAAAGGTTGGTACATATACTGTAACGCTCACTGTTACAGATAGCAATGGAAAGCAGGCAAGTGATACGACCAAGGTTACAGTCAACACTCCACCATCAACTCCTTCCATAAAAGGGCCATCTTCTGGGAGAGTATCAACCACACTTCTATTTACTGTTAAATCTACAGATGCCGATGGAGATAAAGTGAGATATGTGATTGACTGGGGTGATGGAAGACATACAACAACTGATTTCTATGACTCTGGTATAGATGTGGTTGTTGATCATATATGGTATCACAGAGGAGATTATGTTATAAGAGTGCGGGCGGAAGATGAGAGGGGTGGAAAAAGCAAGATAGCCGATTACGGTGTAAAGATAGGATCTACTGAACCACCTTACGCGCCATCCCCCATATATCCTCCAGACAATTCCACAGGTATAGAATTAAATCCAACCCTTTCTTGGACGGGAGGAGATCCGGAAGGGGATACAGTATATTACACCGTCTATTTCGGGACCAATGAAAGCAACCTGGAGATGGTGGCAGAAAACATAACGTCTACCAACTATACATTGTATTCTCTCCAGCCGTTCACCAGATATTACTGGAAGGTTTTCGCAAGAGATGAAACCGGTATGTACAATATTGGAGGTATATGGACATTTCTGACAAGGGATGTGGTCAATCCGGATGTGAAAATAATATCTCCAATAGAAAATGCACTCTATATCCATAATTTCAGCATACCGTTTGTAAAAACTTTTGTCATCGGAAAGGTAATGGTAGAGGTAAATGCCACAGACACACAGTCAGGAGTGGATAGGGTAGAATTCTATGTGGATGATGTACTTATGGCCAATGTTTCCTCCCCACCATACCAGTGGTTCTGGAACGAAGATACTCTTTATGATACTCATGTACTCAAAGTGGTCGCTTATGACAGGGACGGCAATAAAGCAGAGGATAGCATGGAAGTAACTGTTCTCAATCTATTCCCATGAAAAAAAGTTACCGTTCTTCTCTGGTTTTCTCTTTTTTAAACATATTAAAAAATTCGCAAAGATTTTTCTAAATTTAGGAAAACTTTCCGATGAATTCAGAATCGGATGCCATATTATCACCTCCATAATCTTCTTGATACCTAAATTATAAAAATGTAAATCTAGGTCATAAATAATATATTATAATTAGGAATTCTCCTTTGCTACATCTCATATTGAAGCATCTAAAGGGAAAAGTATTTTTATCTTTGGGAGATTGGATCCTCATACCCTGTGCATATCTATTTTTGAGCGAAGGTTTTATATACGTTTTTTTCTATACATAGATTGGAGGCAGAAAATGAAAGGAAAAACGTATATAGGAAAGGTTTTGCTATCTGTAGTGATAGCAATGACGATGGTAACAACAGCAATACCAAGTATGGCTGTAGATAATGATAACGGCAAAAACCCATATGTTGCTGATGATACAAAAATTACTAAGGATATATTTGACAGAGAAATGCCAGTGCCCATTGGGGACATAGTGCCAAACGGCTATGTACTATTCCAGGACGACTTTGCAACCTTTGATTCTACTACAACATGGACAATAACAGACAATGGTGGAGATGGTACCTTTGCGTGGAATGAAACAAATGAGCAGATGAATTGGACTGAGCCTATAGCTGGAAACGGCGACGGAGAGGATGATTACCTGGAGATGACATTAGACCTTACAGGGCTGGACGCCACATGTACCCAGGCGGTGAATTTGGAATTCGCATACTGGGGCGAGGGTGGCAGCTTTGATGTACTTGCAGATACAACAGTTCTTGCTACCCTGACTCCGGGTACAACACCACAGGATGCCAACATAGACTTGACAGGATATGTGGGAACAAGCTTTACACTGGCATTCCATGCAACAGATACAGCAAGAAACTTCAGCATAGATGATGTGATAATATCCTACAATTATACAGTGGACATAGCAGTGAACTTCTTGGAAGATCTGACCAATAATGGCTATGCGAACACATTCCCGAAGGTAATAAAGGTGAATGTGTCCAATCTTGGAGGAACTCCTGCAACAGATGTGGACTTCCATCTCCAGATTTACAGAGAGCAGCCATTTGAGCCAGAGTCATTCCACTGCTGGGATCTGGAAAGTTGTTTCCTTGTAACATGGGATACAATATCTGCAGATGGAGACCAGGCAATGTGGTACTGGACAGAGAAGAGAAGTCATTCACCAACACACAGCTATGCATGTAAGCCAGACAATCTCCCAAGTTATGAGGCCAATTCCGAGGATTACCTCGTGCTGCATGACTGGTTCCATATACCCACAGAAGTTGATGGGAAGGAAGTACATTCTGCATTTCTGAACTTCTCCCAGTGGGTAGAGGGAGAATTTGATGGACATACACCTGTGGACTATGGCTATGTGTATATAGACGATGGTACAGGATGGACAATAATCGGTGGACCTTACTACAGCACCAATGGAGAGTGGGAGTTTGAGAACATAGATATCTCTGCATATATTGGCAAAGATATAAAAATAAGGTTTGGATGGTTCTCCGATGACTACATGAACTATGAGGGATGGTATATTGACGACATTTGCATAAATCTTGGATACACAAGTGCACAGCCGCTGGTATTCCAGGGATACAAGTATGTAGACTTTGACGCAAATGAGACAAAGACAATACAGTTCCCGATAGAGTTTACTCCTGAGAAGGGAACATACTTCATACAGGTTTACACAGATATTAAGGATTGCGTACTCACAAACAACGAAGTGAACTATACAATAATATTTGATGACATATGCGATGCTGCAATTACAGATATAACAACCAGTGCGGATAGATATGAGATGCCAGATGATGGATATGTGAATATCCCTATACAGGTTACAGTTTACAACAACGGAACCCTTACAGAGGATGTACCTGTGGAAGTGAAAGTGCAGCAGAAGATAGAAGACACTGTGACAATGGATGACTTTGAAAGCAGCAGCATAGGCGAATGGGGAGGAGGATACGATTGGGAGTATGCAGGATTTGCAGAACCTAACATAATGTGGCATATAGATGATTACAAATTCTATTCTCCAACACATGCCTTGACTACAAATGATAATGGCAATCCATTCCCAGCTGGATTTGAAATAGTGAAGTGGATAGGACCTATAGATGTGAGAAATCATTCAAGAAATCTCGATATTGTATTTGATACAACATGGAACTTTGGACCTGATGTGGGCGTTGTGCCTGCGATGGTAACTGCCGGAACCGAGTGGAGATGGCTGGTCAATACCACCGATGTAAATCAGTACGATCCAGGAATACTTGATCCGTTCTGGTTCCATGACAGTTCTTCTGGATGGACAACGTTCTCGGTTAGCGATTTCATAAGAAATAACGACATCTACTGGGAAATCAACAATTATTGGGGCGGATGTGGAGATGCAACAAGCTTTGGAGATCTCTGCTGGAAGATGTACGAACTCACAGGAGCTGAGAAATATCTGCATCCAGAGCTGGCATTTGTCTTGGATGCGGAGGCAGCAGGAACAGCTGGAGAGGGAATGTGGATTGACAATGTGAAAGTCGTGGATTCTTATCCTGGAGCAACAGTATATACTGCAACGTTGACAGCCGAGGACCTTGAGCCCGGCGAGAGTGCGGTGCTGAATTTCACGTGGAACACAACCGAATATGGTAACTATATAATAACAGCATCCGTTAAACTGGACTGCGATCAGGATGCAAGCAACAATGAGATGAACACAGAAGTGGAGATATGGGAGCAGATACTTGAAGATGCAGAAGCAAAATGGTGCGATGACAACACCTATGGTGGCGATGATAACTGGCACATTGTTGAGGAATGCTCACTCTGCCCGCAGAATCACTTCTGGTACAATGGAGATGATGATACCGGTAACTATACAGGAGAGATGAATGACACATTGATAATAAAGAATGCACTCAACTTTACTGGAGTAACTGAGGCATACCTCAACTTTACAACCAAGTACTGGATAGAGGAGGATTACGATTATGGATATGTTGAAGTGAGTAACGATAGCGGAAAGACATGGTTTATACTGGATGAATATACAGGCAATACTTCAAATGCATGGCAGGACATAAGCATACATCTGCTGCCAGGAACAACATGGCTCACAAGTCCATATACTGGTATGTACTTCATAATGCCTGCAGCCTTCTTCACCGACAGCATGAAGTTCCGCTTCAGATTCTTCTCTGATGCACTTACAACTGAGAAGGGATGGTACATTGATGATGTGAACATAACTGCATATAACGGAACAGCATGGAACACACTCTTCTTCGATGACATGGAGAATGGAGATGCCAACTGGGAGCATATGTACATCTGGTATGGATGCCACTGGCACGAGGAGACAACATTTGGAGCAACCGGACCATCACTATCATGGTACTGGAATGGCGAGACAAGAACCTGGTTAGGTCTTGGTACAGTTGCTGCTTATGGCAGAGGACTCACACCATTCAACAGCATGACTTGGGGCGGAATAGGCGGATACTACTGGTTCGGAGACGGTGACGGCGGCTTCTATGATGGAGGAGCTCCAGGAGGAACAGGTACCTACTCTGCAACCTTCGATGGTTCTTCATGGATAGCACCTGTTAGCCTTGATTTGACCTACTGGCAGTTGAACTTCGTTGCGGGAACACCCGGAATAACTGCCAACATTGATGTGTGGGACGGAACAACGAGCATATCCACACCCATACCAAACACTGCGCCTGGTGTGAACAACACAATTACAATTGATATAAGTGCAATGGCTGGAAGCTCCACAGTCCATGTGTCCATAAATGTGACCAATACCGCTGGATATGACTGGATGGGTCTCACAAGCCTGTACATAAATGCATCTGGACCAACCGTGCCATATCATCAGTACTATAATGATGTGGATGAGAAACTCGGCTTCGAGTTTGACCTGACAAAGGCCTACTATGCGGTGCTGACATTCGATCAGAACTACAGCTTCGCCGATGGCGACGTTGGCTGGGTGGAGATATCCGACGACAATGCAACCTGGCAGCCGATACTCTATGTGGTGGGTTCAAGCGGTGGCTGGACAGGAACATCTGTTGAGATAACCAATTACATCAACCATGAGGGACCAACATACGTGAGATTCCGCTTCATAAGCGACCATACTGGCACCGATTACGGCTGGCTCGTTGACAATGTGGCCGTCTGGGGCTATGTGGATTACAAGATACCAACAGTTGAGGCAACACTCGATCCTGCAACACCTGATGGCAACTTTGGCTGGTACAGAACACCTGTAACTGTAACACTGACAGCAAGCGATAATGTCGAAGTGGCAGCCATATACTACAGCATCGATGGCGGTGCATACAAGAAGTACACAGCACCATTCACAATAGATGTGGATGGAGAGCACACAATAACATACTATGCTGTTGACGAGGTCGGCAATCCAAGCGAGACAGGAAGCGTTTCCTTCAAACTCGACCACACAGCACCGACAGCCAGCATAAATGTGCCACAGAGCGGATACATCTACTTCATGGGCAGAGAACTGTTCGCCAACCCGCTTGGAGGAACAATAATCATAGGCGGCATTACCTTCCAGGCAACGGCGAGCGATGCAACATCTGGACTTGACTACGTAACCTTTGCAGTGGACGGCATGACCTACGAGAAGGCAACCTCACCATACGAGATATACTGGCACAAGTTCGACTTCCTGCCAACCAAGTACACACTGACCGTCTCTGCATACGACGTAGCAGGCAACAAGGCATCTGACGCAACCGTCGACTTTACACACTGGCTGTAAAGCCAAAACCCCCCTTTTCCCTTTTTTATTGTTTTTGAAATTTTTGTGATGGATGTGTTTTAATTTGATAACATACTTTTAGAGGCAGGCATTTTCCATGGTTATATCATTTCTAATGGCAAATGGCGAAGCATTTCCCCACAAAAGAATTTATAGACATTTCCATTCATTTTTCAATGAAAATAGTGCCTGACACCTCCGTCATCATAGATGGAAGGATAACAGAACTTGTGAGGGAGGGTAAAATTGAGAAGGCGGACATAATAATACCGATGGCTGTGCTGGCAGAACTTGAACATCAGGCAAACATGGGAAGGGAAACTGGTATAAATGGCCTCAATGAAATAGTGGAACTGCAGAATCTGAGAGAAAGTGGAGAGATTCGCATTCATTTTCATGGAGTTTATCCAACAAAAGAGGAGATAGAGTTTGGAAGAGTGGATGCTATAATAAGGAACGTGGCAGAGGAAACTGGGGCAACTCTCGTAACATCTGATTCCATTCAGGCGAAGGCTGCGAAAGCAAAGGGATTAAATGTACTCTACATAAAACCCCTCCGGGAAGAAAGAAAACTGGAGATTCTAAATTATTTCGACGATACCACCATGAGCGTTCATCTGAGAGAGGGCTGTAGAGCATATGCAAAAAAGGGCAAACCCGGGAATTTTCAAATTGTGGAAATTGGGAAAGAGAAACTCACTGAAAAAAGATTGAACGAACTCACCCATCAGATAATAGAGCATGCGAAGAGGGATGCGGACAGCTTCATAGAGATAGACAGAAAGGGAGTTACGGTGGTGCAGCTTGGAAACATGAGAATAGTCATAGCAAGACAACCCTTTTCGGATAAATTTGAAATCACGGCCACCCGTCCCATAATAAAACTTACCATTGATGACTACAATCTGCATGATGATGTGAAGGAGCGCCTCTCCAACTATCATCGCGGAATTCTCGTTTCCGGGCCTCCCGGCTCGGGAAAATCCACCTTTGCCCAGGCGGTGGCGGAATATTTGTATGGACTGGGAGCCATAGTCAAGACCATGGAGAATCCCCGCGATTTGCAGGTGAGGGATGAAATCACCCAGTATGCTCCTTTGGAGAAAAGAATGGAATTGACGGCAGAGATATTATTGCTCGTCCGACCCGATTTCGTTGTTTATGATGAGGTGAGGAGGGGCAATGACTTCAGGGTTTTTGCCGATTTGCGTCTGGCGGGCGTGGGTCTAATAGGTGTCACACATGCCAATCGTGCCATAGATGCGGTACAGCGTTTAATAGGGCGGGTAGAACTCGGGATGATTCCCCAGGTGGTTGACACCGTCATACATATCGTGGGAGGAGAGATAAAGGAAATATTGGAACTGGAATTCACGGTTAAAATACCCCATGGAATGGAAGAAGCAGATTTAGCCAGACCCGTAATAGTGGTGAAGAACTTTTACACCAAGAAACCCCTCTATGAGATATATACCTACGGCGAGCAGGTGGTGGTGATGCCCGTCGAGGGCGTGGAGCAGAATCCATTAAAAAATCTCGCAGAGCGGCAGTTGAAACATCTGGTGGAGAAGTACATAGATGGGGAAGCAAAGGTGGAAATTAATGGAGGGACTGCAAATGTTTATGTGAGCGAGGAAAACATACCTCATATAATAGGAAGAGGGGGGAAAACAATATCTGCCATAGAGAGGGAGGCAGGTATAAAAATACAGGTTAAACCTCTGCTGGGAGAGGCGGAGATTGTTCCCCATATCGTTAAAAGAAAAAAAGACCTTGTTCTGAAGATAGGGAAGGGATATGGGGGTAGAAACGCCACCATAGTCATAGATGGCGAGGAGGTTTTTTCAGGGAGCATATCGGAAAATGGAGAGATAAGGGTGAAGAGGGGCAATGCACTGGGCAAAAAGATAGTGGAAGCAATAGTGGAGAACAGAAGAATGGTGGTGAGGATAAAATGACGGACGTGGTTACTTCCATTCTGACAAAAGATGGAAAGATTCTTCTGCTTAAAAGAGGTCAGAGAGTTTCCACATATAGGGGAAAGTGGGCTGGCGTCTCGGGATATCTGGAAGAAAATGAAACCCCCCTTGAGAGAGCAATAAGGGAGATAGAGGAGGAAACGGGGTTAAGCAGGGAGGAGGTAAAATTGCTTAAACAGGGGGAGATAATGGAGTTTGTGGATGAAAATACAGGAAGAACATGGAGAATTCATCCCTTTTTATTCAAAAGTGACAGGGAAGAAATAAAAATTGATTGGGAGCATGAAGAATACAGATGGATTGAAAGGGAGAAATTAAAAGAATATGATACGGTTCCAAAACTGGAGGATGTGATAGATTCTCTCATGCAACTCTGATATCAATGACTCCGTGAATTATTCTGGGAGCATAAGATTTCACCTTCCTGCTGCCCAGCATTTCCACCCTCCATCCCTGTTTTTTCCCCTTGTCTCTGAGAATTTCCATAATCCTCTCCGGAAAATCCTCATCCTTGCATTTTATATGGAAATGTATTATCCCCTCATCTCTTATACATCTAAGAGCATAGGGGAAAAAGGGTATGGAATCAAAATACCCCATTACCACTCTATCTGCTATGCTATGAGGTGCCACTTCTCTGCAATCCCCAAGCAGAGGTTTCACTCTGTCGGCAACTCCATTCAGCATCACATTTTCCTTTAAGTATTCATACGCCTGCGGATTAATCTCACATGCATATACCTTTGCTTTTCCGTAGATGGCCAAAGGTAATGTGAAATATCCTATCCCCGCAAACATGTCCACCACCGTTTCGCCTTCCTTAGCCACCTCTGCCATCCTTATCCTCTCGTCTATGTTGCCTGAAGAGAACATTATCTTAGAAGCATCGAATTTGTACTTTATGCCATTTTCCACATGAATTGTTTCAGCGTTGTTGCCATACAAAAATATGAAATCGGGCCTTCTTTCTTCCCCCTTTATTCCTCCGGCATCTTCCAGCACGGTTTTACATTTCAGAACCTTTGCATATGCCTCTGCAACAACTCTTTTATTTTCTATTCCTCCCATCTTTATTATCAGTACATCCCCAAATTTTTCCCATTTCTCTGGCAATCTCTCAAAATCCCTGGATGATATCCTGTCCTTCAGTATTTCCCTTATCTCTTCCATGGGAACAAATTTTTTCCTTTCCATGTAATCTCCGTCATCAACAACTCTGAAATCTATATCAAGAGAGGGTATTTCCTTCACAGGTATGATTACCTTTTTCCCCTTCCTCTTTATTTTTCTCCCATCGTCCAGCAGTCCCATTTTTAGCAACTTATCCTTTGCTTTCTCTGCATCCTCTGCCTTTACCTCCACAGCAAGAACCACGTTAATGAATCCCGTTTAAATGAAAAATCTTTTCATCAAAATCATGAGGGTTGCAAGGGGATGTTTCACGAAAAATCGCTTTGCCACCTCTGATTGATAATCTATATCCCCATATCTGGAAATCATTTTTGTTTCGCTTTCAACATATTCTGCAATATGGTCCATGTCCTCATTTTTCAACTTCAAAAATATTTTCCGTGCCATCAGTGTTCTTTTTATCTCTCCACCAAACTCTTTCATAAATCTTTTTTTGTAATCCGAAAAATCCGGAAAAGAATCGGCGAGAGAGGATGCGGCAACACATATTGCATATAATCCTCCTCCCGAGGTGGCCTTCACCTGCCCCGCGGCATCTCCGATGAGTGCCACATTTCCGACGTAAAGTTTTCTTAGACCCGCTGGAATTATTGCCCCTTTTGCCTCCCTCACCTCCCTACCAATCTTTTTCTCCAGCATATTCAATTTTTTTCTCACATTTCTTTCCACACTTCCAAGCCCTATCCTTGCCTTTTCCCCATCCGGAATCACCCAGGAAAAAAATCCCGGAGAAATTGTGTTATCAAAATAAACACTCACATACTCCTCCTTATTTCCATCCTTGGAGTGGCCCTGAATGGCATTTATGTACTCTATTTCTCCCATATTATGCAATGATGCCACCATGCTGGATGCCCCATCGGCCCCTATCAGATAATCAAATTCTATGGCCTCCTTTCCCTCTATTTTTCTATCCGCTATCCTCTCCACTCTGAAGCCAGTGTGGTAAACTGCTCCTGCAGCCATTGCCTTCTCCACCATCTCCCTGTCAAAAGCATCCCTGTCTATCACATATGCGTAAATTCTTTCTCCGCCTATTGTCACCTCCTTACCTCCCGGAAAAAAAACTCTTGCCCCCCTTATCTCATTCATTATCGCCTCCGTTCCCGAAAATCTTATCACCCTATGGCTTACAAGTCCACCACACACCTTCCCTCCTGCCTCCTTTTTCCTCTCGAGCACTGCAACCTTCCATCCCTTTTCCGCCAGTTTCCAGGCAAGAATGCTTCCCGCTGCTCCTCCGCCCACTATGGCCGCGTCAAATCGCATCACATTTAAGTAATGATTATATTTAATAATAATGCCCTTCCGAAATAAACTCTCATATGTGGCACGGTTCGTGGTGGACTCGCAGGGTAAAAGGATAGGGGAGAGCATCTCGGTCTTTGAAGACATGCTCATAATAAAGAAGGGCGAGAAATTCTACGCCATTCCATTCAAGCATGTGGAGATGAGGGGGGAGGAAATAAGGGTGAGAGGCATAGTCCAGTGGGATAAGGCAGAGGCACTGGCAAAAAGGTGGAAAAATGCTCAAAATGGTAATCGTGGTTAACTCAAGCATAAAAATGGGGTGCGGCAAGATGGCGGCGCAGGTGGCCCATGCCGCCGTGGAGTGCTCCTTTGCTGCCCATAAAAGAAATCCCGCTCTCTTTCAGAAATGGATGGATGAGGGGCAGAAGAAGGTTGTTCTGAAGGCTCCTTACAAGGAAATAATGAAGATAGAGGAGGATGCGAGGGCCATGGGTATAACGGTGGTGACTATAAAGGATGCTGGATTGACGCAGCTGGAACCTGGCACATTAACAGCCATGGCTCTCGGACCTGATAAAGAGGAGAAACTGGATGAGCTCACGGGGCATCTTCCATTAAGATGAAGAGGGAGATAAGAATTCTGGGTATAGACGATATGCCCTTTTCCTTTAAAGATGGCAATGTGGATGTTGTGGGTGTAGTAATGAGAGGAGGAACATATCTGGAGGGCGTTTTGAAAACCACCATTGAGGTGGATGGCACGGACGCCACTTCCAAGATAGTGGAAATGATTGAGAGAACAAGACATAGGGGACAGATAAAGGTGGTTATGATTGATGGTGTTGCACTCGGCGGCTTCAATGTTGTTGACGGAAGAGAGATTTATGATTCAACGGGCATTCCTGTCATAACCATCACCAGGAACAGGCCCCATATGGAGAAGATAAAGCAGGCATTGAAAAAGCATTTTGATGACTGGGAAAAAAGATGGAAAATAATTTCGAGAGATAAAACAAGTGAGATTGTGATGGATTATACCGTATATGTGAAAAATTATGGTATGGAACTGGAGGAGGTGAAGGAGATAATAAAATTATCCACCATAAGGGGTGCCATTCCCGAGCCAATAAGGGTTGCCCATCTCATAGCAACGGGAATAAAAACAGGAGAATCACACGGAAGATGCTGAGTGCACCGCCCTTATTATCTCTCCCAGTTTTTCCAGGTTTTCCTCCAGCAGGGAGCCCGTGACTATCACATTTGCTCCTGCTTTTATTTTTCTTGTTGCCTCCTCCGCCGTCTTTATGCCCCCTCCCACTATTATTGGAATGTCTATTTCTTTCCTTACCGCCCTTATCATCTCATTGGGCACAGGTTTTTCAGGATTTGAACCGGCATCAAGATATACGCATCTCATCCCCATGCACTCCGCATATATGGCGTAATCCACCGCCTTTTCCACATCATCTTCCCTTATCACATTCATTTTCATCTTTGTTTCAACAGTCGTCGGTCTCCTGCTGGTGCTTATCACTATATAGCCCATTGGTATCGGCTTTATTCCCCACTTCTTCACGAGTTTTGCTCCCAGCATATGCTGCTCTCTTTTAAACTCCAACTCCGTGGAATTAAGAAAGTCCATAAAAAATATGTAGTCGGCATTCTCCGCTATTGTATGGGCGGAGTTGGGGAATATTATCACGGGAAGATTGCTGTTTTTCTTTATCTCCTCTATGGTTCTGTACGCCGTTTCTCTATCAGGTACAGTAGAGCCGCCCACCATTATGGCATCACTGCCATATCTCTCACAGTTGTATGCCATCTTTCCCGCTTCCTTTGCATCCTGCTTATCCGGGTCTATAAGGGAGAAATGCAGTTTTCTTTTCTCCATGAGTTCAATCATTACCCCTCAAATGGAGGGCGATTTTAAAATTTTCCGCTATCTTTTCCCTCTACATCCATCTGTCCAGCCCGTATTGCTTATGTCCTTCCAGATCCGCAAGGCCGAAGGCTCCCCTAACAAAATTCTTTATCATCTCCTTGTACCATTCCATGTCTATTTCCTCCCTGTTTTCCAGCAGTTCCAGAGGATACATGTAATGTATCGGTTTTATCCCGCTTTTCGTTGGATTCCTCACCCCAGGAAGCGGCTTTTTCGTCACCACGAATTTGAATTTCCTTCTTACCGACAAATTTCCCATGAGCTTTTCCAGAGCCTTTGCCCTCTCTCCGTAAACCGAGGGAGAGCCATCCGGATTCGGTTTGTATCTTGACGATGGCTGAACAGATTGGACGAGGGTGAAGGCATCCATATCAAACTTTTCTATGTCCATTTCCTTTACCTTCTCCAGTGTCACCTTCATTATAGATTTCTTTACCTTTTCCCTTGCCTCCTCCTCATCATTCCATTCAAGGTTTTCACGGAGCACATCAATCATTATGTCTCTGAGAACCATTCTTGCTATCTGGGGTTTATCGCTCCCCCTAAAATTATTGCCCTTTGTGGTCATCACGACTCTCCCATCCTCCACATCAAATATGAGATAGTTCTTATGCTTGACAAATATCATGGCCTCATGTTCCTCCACCTCCAGCTCAAAGTCCCTGTAATTCAATGCCCTCCTCCACTTCTCGTTACAGTAATCTATCTCCTTTTTCACCTTCTCGGGCTCTATTATCCACCTGCTCTCCCCCTCCTCGGCCCCCAGCGCCCTTCTCAGCATCGCAGAGGCGGAACGGGAGCAGGCCACATAGATTCCGTCCGTGTCCCCATATACAACCCTTGCTCCTTCCCTCTCCAGCGTTTTAAGGGTGTCATACAGTATCTCCTGCCCCTTTGTGGTGATGAGGGCGGCGCCCCACAGGTTAAACTGGCGGCATGAAACCATTGGAGCAGAGAGTATTCCATGGGTGCCCGCATTTCTTGCCGCCTTTAGGGACTGATACATCATCTTTATTATTTTTCCCTCCTTTCCGCTCTTCTCCTTCATTTCCTCTTTCAATTTATGGATAAAATCCATGATTCCCTTCATGGCGAGGTTCACCATCCCCGGCTGGGGAGATATTTTCACCCCTATGAGCAAGCCCCTGTCCATAAACTCCTTATCCGCTTCCCTGTGCATTGGATTTATCTCCTCCATGAATCTTTCTGGCACTCTTTTGAGCCACACCCAGTCATCAGGCTCCTCATTAATGGCAAGCCTCACCGTATCGGCTCCAGCATTTATCCCCCGGAGTATGGTGGGATACATGGCTCCCACATCTGCTATTATCACATTATACCATGGAATGAAATGGCTTTTTGCCTCCGAATCGGGTTTTATAGTCATTCCTCCGGGAAAATGATATGCTATCTCCCCTCCTTTTCCTCTTATGAGGAAGGGATATTCCACCCAGTCGGGCATTTCCTCTCCATATTTTGCCACCCTCATCACTTCCTTGGATGCCCCCTCTCTCCTCACATTCTCCGCTATTTCCTCCTTGCTTTTTCCGTATTTCCCTATCTTTCCCGCCACATCAAAAACGCGGCAGAGAGGGGGCATTATTTTTTTATGATATGCCGCCCTTATCATCGCCATGTAATCCCACATTTTGGTTGCCCCAGAAGGGAATAAAATTTCAAAGGGCATACCGGTTATGAAGGAGAGGGGCAATCCTTGCTGCACAAGGTGAAGGAATATTCTGGATGTTTCGGCCACATCCTGCCGGTTATACAGCAGAGTTTTCTCATCCAGAGCCATTTTTTCAGGAGTGAGATGCAATCTATCTTCTATTTCCATTCCCAGAAACTTAACCACTCCATCAAGGCTGTAGTCGTCTAGGGAATAGAATTTTCTGGCAGCGTGATAGGTATCGAATGAGGACGGATAAAAAATTGCTATTTTAGTGGAAACTCCAAAATGGAAGGACTGATCTCTCCTTATATAAACATCAAGAAATTTTTTCAGCCCCCTTATCTCCTCATCGGAAAGAACATCCGATTTTTCCATCAACCACTTTATTCTTTCATATATCTGAAGATTATCAAAACCTATGATGTTATGCCCACCTATGATATCAGATGAAGATATCACATCTGCGAATTCAAGAAGATTCTTTATCTCCTCGTGCTCATCCTGGGCCATGAGCTGAATTATTTCTCCCTCCTCATCGGGAATATCAACTATCTCGAAGAAGAAGTCCTCATCATCAAGATTTTTACGGGATGAGAAGGATATATCCATGGTGGTGTATCCTATGATATCCACAGGTACATCCCTCACCTCTCCATATTTTGTCATCTCTATGTCGTATATCACCGCCCTTATCTTTCCTGTTTTTCCCTCTGTATCAAAAATCCAGTTTCCTCTCGCCTCCATATCTGTAAGGACCCTCTCATGATATGGAATGTCATGCTCCGCCGTATATATACCCATGGAGTATAATTCGTCACTCACCTCGGGCACATTTGAAGGATGGGCGGTGTAAACCTTCAGCACCTTTCTTTTTATGGAGGGATTCCAGAAGGATGTATATTCCTCCACCTCTCCCACATCCACTATCCTTCCATCTCTTTTTCTTGCCTCCTCTATTATTTTTCTCGCCTCCTCCATACTCATTCTGGAAGGAGGTATGGCAAGAAAATAGGGTTTATGATATCCCTTTATTCTCTCCACTTTTCCCTGCCAGTAGAGATACTGTGGCGATGCGTTTATCAGCATTGTTTAACATACTGCAGACCCTTAAAATCTTTTCTTGCTCTCCTTTACCCCCACCACTATGCAGAATCTGTGAGTGGCATAGGAGGGATGAAACTGGGCAACCACATTTTCAAATCCCTTGGCAAAGCATCTTGCATAGCCGGCAAGGGCGCCGGTGGAGAGAACAAAGGAAAGGGCATCACTGCCACTTTCAAAATGAAATGTTTTTGCATCATCCTTCATGAAGATGGGCTTTATTCCATATCTGGACATCAGTTTCCCGAAAGATTCTGCGTTTTTTGGCAGATAGATGCGCATCCATTTTACCATCATTTTCTCATCCCGTTTTAGAGCCTGTATGAATGCCCTCTTTGTTTCTTTAAGCGTTTCCTTGGTGTTTATTATCACCGCCACCCTCCCTCCTTCCCTCAAAACCCTTTTTGCCTCTCTAAGAAAATCTTTATGGGGGGCATAGCTGAGAGACCACGCCGCCGTGATTACATCCACGCTATCATCCTCCACATTCTTCAAAAAATGAATCATCTCATCTCTGTATATCTCAACGTTTTCTCTTTTTACCTTCTCAATCATGCCCGTGCTTATATCGACCCCCGTTATTTTTACTTCCTTTTCCCTTTTGAGAAGGGCGTCAATCACTGCACCAGTTCCACAGCCCAGATCAAGAATACTCTCTCCACCTCTCAAGGGAATGTTTTCCACCATCTGCTTTACATAGATATCCATCTCCTTCCTGAAAAGTTCATCATATTTTTTTGCAACTTTATTGTAATCAGATGCCACCTCGTCATAGGAAACAAACTCTCTTTTCAGAAGAAGAACAAATACACGAAGCAGCAACTTTGCCAGTCCCATTCTATCCCATCATCTCAAATAATGCTGGCATCTTCTCCGGCATGTCCATGATTTCCCTCAACTTCTCCCCCTCCTCTCCGTTCTTCACCAGTTCCTCAATCTCCCTCCAGTATTTTCTCATTATACATCTCTCATGCGGTCTTCTGAAAACAGATGCCATCCTTTCCATGCATCTCTCCAGTCCATCCTCCAGAATATTTCCAAAGGAGAGGGGCACCATATCGCACGGATGAAGATTTCCCGAGGCATCCACATACATGTGCCTTATGCCTCCTGCCCCGCACCCTGTAACATCCTCACCCTCTATATATGAAAGAACCGAAATCTTTGGCAATCTGCGGATTTTGTTTCCCTTTATGTGCACATCTCTCAGCATCTCGATGTTTTTGTCCTCCCAGATGTTTCTGCCGAGCAATCTGCCCGTCGGGATAGGATCGAGAATTCGCACCTCCTCTACTCCAATGCTGGCGGCAAACTCCAGAAATTCCCATATTTTTCCGGTGTGGAGCATTTTTTCTTCCGGAATGGTGTTGAGAGCAACATATAACCCTGCTTTCCTCGCATTTTTTATGGCATCCATGGCTGAGGAGAATACTCTGCACCCCTTGCTGGCATTATGCTCTTCTTCCACATGGCTGTCCAGGCTTATCACCACGCCGAACAGGCCTGCGTTTTTAAGTTTATGAGCCATTTTTTCATCCAGCCCAACACCTGTTGTGAACAGCAGGGTGGAGGAGCGTTCATCCACGTGAGAAATGATATCCACAATGTCATTACGTAAAAGGGGCTCTCCTCCTGTGAACCCTATAACGGGCACGCCATAATCCTGAATCTCCTCTATTATTCTCTTTATCTCCTCCCCTGATAACTCTTTTCCGGAACGATTTAGAGAGTTGCTGCAGTAATAGCAGTGGCACATGCATCTGTTGGTAACGGATATGTAGGTGGAAACTGGTATGGGGAGATGCGCATCCCCCTTCACAAATTCCACTGTTGCCTTATTTGCTTCCACCATCCTTTCAAAGGCCTTTCCGGGATATGGGGGCATGAAGGTGGAGAGGACATACAAATCTCCATGTTTTATTATGCTCTCTTTTCTGTAAAAAGAATAAAGGCGCATGGTTCTTCTCAAAAATTTGGTGAAGGGCACATCTCTTCCCATTTTCTTCCTCAATTCTCTCCCCATCTTCAGTAAAAGCAGCGTTTTCTTCATTCCAGAAATCTTCATTTTTCGCACCCTTTAACATCCATATTATGATGGTTTGGAAAATTAATAAACCTTTCCTTTAACATAGCAGCCCATGTAATACGGAAACATCCTTTTGCCAAGTATTATTCTCCTTGCCAGGGGAATAACACCTGTTACATGATATTTCTTCATTCCCGCCCTTTTCATCATACCATCCAGTTCCTCTGGAGTTATGAGCAAGGGGTATTCATGCCTTTCCCACGCCCCGTAGCCACCCCGGGAAAATATCAAGTCCAGCATCTTGAGGAAGAGGTAGTAAAAAATGTTCCTGTTAACGGTGGAAAAGAGAATTACGCCACCATCCTTCAAAACACGGGCTGCCTCCTTTATAAGATTTTCAGCATTTTCCACATGCTCCAGTATGTCCGATAGAATAACAGCGTCAAAGGTGTTGTCTTTAAAGGCCATATGAAATGCATCCATTTTGATGAACTCAAAATCCCTTCTTTTTCTTTTATCCCTGCTGTCCATGCCAATCACTTCATATCTCTCCTTCAGCATGGAGGAGATATGGCCATCCCCGCAACCCACATCCAGAACCATTGCATTATCTTTCATAAAACGGGAGAAATACGATATCTTTACTCTTTCCAGACGTTTTTCCAGCGATTCCCTCTCCACATGGTTAAACGACATCTCTTTTATCTCCTTTTGGATTCCTGCTGTTACAGAAAAAAATAACTATTGCCTGCATGTATTATTCCATTGAAATACACAAAATTCATTGATGAAGAAAGGAAGGAAGTGGTTTTCAGGGTAAAGGGAATCATAGAGGTGAGAATGGACAGAAAAATTTATGAGAGATATGCCAGAAAGTATTCCGATGAGGAAATCATCTCCTTCTCGCCTCATAAGGAAATCTACAATGCCATTACTGGACGAAAAATGTATTACATCACGGAGGAAAGTGAAATCCCTTTAATAGGCCATACCGCCTTCGGAATAATAGATAGAGGCACAAATTTGCTGCAGGTTCGTCCCATCTCCGGTTGCAATCTGAACTGCATATTTTGCTCGGTTGACGAAGGAAAGAGCAGCACAAGGGTGACGGATTACATGGTGGATGTGGATTATATTCTCCATAAATTTGAGGAGGTGGTGGACTATAAAAGGAAGCACTGCAGAAACATTTCCATAGAGGCCCATATAGATGGACAGGGAGAACCTTTTTTGTATCCGGAAATTGAAGAGCTCATAAAGAAACTTAAGGAGATGGCGGACATTGTCTCCATCCAGACCAATGGCCTTCCTCTCAATGAAAAAAGAATAAGAAGGCTGGAGGGTTATCTTGATAGGGTTAATCTTTCCATTCATGCCGTTGATGGAGAAATAGCAAAAAGGATGAGCGGCATATCCTTTTACAATATAGAGCATGTGCTGAAAATGGCGGAGATAATAGCATCAAGCGATATAGATCTGCTTCTCGCTCCGGTATGGGTGCCCGGTTACAATGACGGGGAAATAAAGAAGATAATGGAATTTGGCAGGAGGATAGGAGCCGGTAAAAAATGGAAGGCATTCGGCATACAGAAATATGTGAGATACAGGTTCGGAAGGAAGCCAGAAGGTGTTAAGATAATGGATTTCAAAACTTTCTACAGGAAACTGGAGGAGATGGGAGAGGGGCTGCGACTTTTTCCCTCTGACTTTGGAATTGTGAAATGCAAATCATTGCCAAAAAAATTCAGAGTGGGGGAAAGAGTCAAACTAACACTTGAGATGGAGGGCAGGGTTAAAGGAGAGATGATTGGAGTGGGACGGGAAAGATTGATTCAGGTGATTGATACATCAAAGAGGGTAGGGGATGCGGTGAGAGTGGAGATAATAAGGAATAAGCACAACATATATGTGGCGAGAGAGATATGAGCAAAGCGGAGAACAATCCAAAACATTTTTAAAAAACATCCATTTAATGAGAGTATGAAATTTCTCTTCCTGTATCCCACCACAGATACTTTTTCTCTTGAAAGGGGTGAAAAATCCTTTCTCTATGCCCCTCCTCTTGGTCCTCTTTACCTTGCATCCATGCTAATAGAAAATGGACATGAGGTAAAAGTTCTTGATACCAGAGGAGAGGAGAATGCGGGTGACAAAATAAGAAGGGCCTTGAATTCTGTGGATGCAGTCGGGATAACCATTCCCACCTTCGCCTTGGATAATTCCGAAAGAATTGTGAAAATTGTAAAGGAGATGCAACCCGACATGCCGGTGATAGCAGGCGGTCCCCATCCAACCCTTTATCCGCATGCGTCCATGACGGAGATGAATATTGATATGCTATGCCTTGGAGAAGGAGAGAATAGCATCCTTGATATGGTTGCCATACTGGAAGGGCGAAAGAATGCGGAGGAGGGAAGGGGGGTATACTACAGAAAAAATGGAGAGGTGAAAAAGGGCAGGGAACCGGAGGTGATTAAGAATATAGATGCCATACCTTTCCCTGCCCACGAACTGGTGGAGAGATACGACTACGGTTATTCCTATGGTTTCAAACTATTCGAGGGAAAGACAACCGCCATTCTAACAAGCAGGGGCTGCCCCAGAAAATGCACATTCTGCAGCCGCCGCCTGCTTTCCATGGGGAGTTACAGAATAAGAAGTGCCGAAAATGTGGTGGACGAAATAGAAATGCTTTATGAAAGAGGATACAAAAACATCATTTTGGCTGATGACAATTTCATGAGCAATCTGAAAAGGGTTAACAAAATAATGGATATGATTCTTGATAGGGGCATAGATATCACCATGTTTGTGAATGGTGCAAGAGTGGATTCTGCCGATAAAGCCACCTACAAGAAAATGTGGAAGGCAGGGGTGAGAATGATATCTTTTGGCTTAGAGTCAGGAAATCAGGAAATACTGGATTTCTATCGCAAGGAGATAACCCTGGAGCAGATAAGGAAAGCAGTGCAACTCAGCCATAAAACGGGATTTTTCACCATAGGGAATTTCATAATAGGTGCTCCTGTGGAAAGAGAAGAGCATATAAGGAAAACCATAGATTTTGCATGCTCTCTCCCTCTGGATATGGCGGAGTTTTTCATACTCCGTTACATGCCCGGCTCGCAACTATGGGAGGAGGCGGTGGCGGAGGGAAAAATATCGGAGGATGAATACATGGTGGAGAGCGATTCCGAAAGAGGGCTGGGCAATTTTACGAGAGAGGAGTTGCTTCACTGGAAGAATGTGGCATATAAAAGGTTCTATCTCCGTCCATCCTATGTGGCAGGGGAGGTTTTCAAATTCCTCTCCAGAATGGATATACGCCTTCTGAATGCCGGCTTCTCACTATTAAAGATATTGCTGTACAGAACCGAGAAGGATGAGAAGGTATGGAAATCGGTGGAGCAGCATTAAAGCAACGCCTTTTCTATGACCTTGCTGTCCAGCTTTGAAATCACCAGCGGCTTCATATAGCCATCCACCTTTTCCACTTCTTCCACTTCCTTCACCACTACCTTTACCCCCTCTCCAAACAATTTTTCATAGTTCTTCCTTATCTCATCAAGCAGTTTCTCCTTTTCTTTCTCTCCTTCCTCCATCTCCACCCTTATCTCTATGTCATCTATTTTTTTCTGCACGAACTGGAATCTTCTTATCTTCTTTGTGTGGAGTTTTTCAGCCGCCTCCGCCAGGGGCATGGGGACGGTAGCTGGAGGAAATATTCGCCCATCCGGCAATATGATGGCATCCTTTTTCCTTCCCTCCAGATTTTTGAGGAGAGGGGTATTCATTCCGCAATCACACCTCTCGTTGCTTACGGAGACGATGTCGTTCAGGCCTGTATATCTGACTATTGGCGTCCCTCCCGGGAAGAGGCGTGTTATGACAATACTCCCGAATTCATTCTCTCCCACCTCGTTGCCATCCTTATCAAGAACCTCCACATGCACAAAGTCGCTGTTTATGTGGAGATTGCCCCGGGTGCATTCAAATGCTATTGTCCCTCCCTCGGTGGTGGCATATAAATTAAGAACCTTGGCGTTGAATGCCTCCTCTATATATTTTCTCGTGTACTCATCCAGCACCTCCCCGCTGGAAACTATGTATTTCGGATTAACATTCTTTCCCATACCCTTCATTTTAAGGGTGGCAAGTCCCACAAGAACACTGGTGTAGGCAATGAGGAGTTCCGGCCTGAAGGAATCCATTTTTTCCATCAGCACCTTTGTCTCCTCCCCAGTGTAGAGATTCTGATAGTTGTCGAGAGAAAAGAAGGGAGAGAGATTGCCCATCAGCCCCTTCTTTAGACACTCCTCATCCGTTGTCTTCGGCACGGAGAAGTCGCCGATGTTGGTTATTCTCGACTTTCTCCAGTGCATGCCATATGCTTTGAGCAATCTCACTCCCGCCAGAGCTTCAATCATGATGTATTCCACATCCTTATACATCTGCATGGGTCTGCCGGAGGAGCCGGAGGTGCCGACCACATAGGCATTTTCCTTTTTATATCTCACGGGTACAATATCATCGGGAAAACCCTCTATGAGATCCTTCTTGGTGATCAGGGGGAGTTTCTTTATATCGTCGATGCCATGAATATCATCAGGATGAATGCCCGCCTCCCTGTATTTTCTGCGATAGAGAGGTGTTGTGTATGCATATCTCACCGTTTTCCTGAGAGCCCTGTCCTGATATTTCTTTAACTCTTCCGGGTTGAGTTTCCATGCCCTGTTTATATCTGTCATGTAATGCCACAGTATCTTGGCGGAGAATAGAGGATTGAGAAAGGGATTCATAATCTACTAAAAGAGGTAAAATATTTAAATCTTATCTGGTGGCCTCCTTCATTCCTCCGAATCTTTCCCACTCGCTTATTAAACATCCGCAGTATTTCTGACTGTAGAGGCTGTATGCCTTCGCTATCGCCTTTCCCTGTTTGTAGCCGGGGCGGAAATCCTCGTAGTAAAAAGGAATGCCATATTTTTCTCCCATTTCCTCTCCCACCTTTTTTATGGAATCATGGTACTGATGATGTGACACGAGCAGAGTGGTTGTGAAGGCATCAAATCCGTGTTGCTTGGCGTATTTTGCCGCCCTCTCCAGCCTATAGGAATAACAGTTTATGCATCTCTGGGGACGTTCCACATTCTGCAGTTGCATTTTGAGATAATCTATGAAATCATATCCCTCATATATCACCTCCACCTCCTCAATCTCTGCATATTTCTGCAGCGCCTCCTTCCTTGCCATGTATTCCATGTAGGGATGTATGTTGGGGTTGTACCAGTATCCCGTCACCTCATGCCCCTCCTCCATCAATCTTTTATGTGGATAGGCAAAGCATGGAGCACAGCATATGTGGACGAGCATTTTCATGATGTTTATTGCTGGAGAGATTTTAATTCTTGTTGTAATTTGTGTTGTCCAGCGATAATTTTATATTGCACATTTATATTTCCAAGCGGAGGGATAAAAATGGCAGAAGAACAGGAAAATGTGATATACGTGGGAAATAAGCCACCAATGAACTACGTGCTGGCTGCAATAACCCAGCTGAACTCTGGAGTGAACCAGGTGGCAATAAAGGCAAGAGGAAGGGCCATATCGAGGGCCGTAGACGTTGCAGAGATCGTCAGGAGAAGGTTTGTGACCGACGCACAAATCAAGGACGTCAAGATATACACCGAGGAGCTTACAAACGAAGAGGGCAACAAAATCAACGTCTCTTGCATAGAGATATACCTGGCTCGCGAATGAGCCAGCCCCTTTTTCTTTTTTATTTATCCTGAATCATATTTTCATTCCCAGTTGTTTCATCAGTTTTCTTTGCATCCTCTTGTTTGACAGACTCTTCATCATTTTCTTGGAGGTGTTGTAGTATTTTATCAATTCCTTCACATCCCTCGTCTCCACTCCAGCACCTCTTGCTATTCTTTTAATATGCGATGATTTTATTATGGCAGGGTTTTCCAGTTCCTTCCTCGTCATGGAATCCATTATCACCCTGAATTTCTTCAGCCGCTCCTGAGTCGCCTGCACGTCCTCATCCCTCAACTTTCCTCCCAAAGGAAGCAGATCCGCCAGTTTCTGAAAGGGGCCCATTCCGGAAAGCAGCTCCATCTGCTCATACATGTCGAGGAGCGTGAATCTTCCGGAAAGCATCTTCTTTGCAGCCTCTTCCACCTTCTTTTCCTTTCCCTTTGCCGCTTCCTCCGCTTTCTCCAGCAGGCTCTGCAAATCGCCCATGCCGAGGAGACGGGAGAGAAAGCGGGTGGCATCGAATTTTTCCAGATCTTCCATATGCTCTCCAACGCCTATGTAAACTATGGGTGCCCCCGTTTCCGCCACTGCTGAAAGGGCTCCTCCTCCCTTGGCCGTGCCGTCCATTTTTGTAAGAATCACACCTGTTATTCCTATGGCATCGTTGAAGGCCTTTGCCTGCTTGCCCGCCTGCTGGCCCACAGAGGCATCTATGACCAATATCTTCTCATCGGGATTGGCAATCTTCGCCACATTCTTCATTTCCTTTATCAAATCATCCTCCAGAGCATGTCTTCCAGCGGTGTCTATTATTATAACATCATACTTTGAAAATTTCTCCAGCCCTTCCTTAACAGTTTTCTCAGCTGTTTTCCCCCCTCCATATACGGGCACATTTATGCTCTCTGCAATCTGCTTGAGCTGCTCATAGGCGGCGGGGCGATGAACATCTCCTGCTATTAAAGCAACTTTCATACCCTTTTTCTGGAAAAGTTTTGCCAGTTTACCGCATGTCGTCGTCTTCCCCTGTCCATACAGCCCAACCATCATTATGCGCTGCTTTTTGAGTGGCAACTCCCTGCCCTTTCCAAGAATGGATGCCAGTTCTTCATGGAGGATGCGGAGCACATGCTCTCTGTTGCTCATTCCCGGTAATGGCTTTTCCTCCAGCGCTCTCCTCTCTATCCTCTTCGAAACTTCAAGCACGAGCTTAACATTCACATCCCCTGCAATCAGAGCACGTTGAATATCACGAACAACTTCCTTTATCAGACTCTTATCGATGAAAGGAGCATTGGCGATTTTTCGGAAGGCACTTTTCAAAGCATCTCCAAAATTTTTGAGCATTGGGGAAATAAATTGGTGTGCTATTTATCCTTTTGGGTTTTATATCCGTTGAATTGCGAACATCAAATAATGCTTTAAATACTCTAATACTATAATTATTGTGAGCAGAGGGGAGAAAAGGGAAATGCTGTTGTTTACTCTCATGATGGCAGGCATTATCTCTGTAATTCTTTCCTTATTTACGGATAAGATTCTGGGGATAATAGGCAGCATTGTTTTATGCCTGGCGTTTTTTGCGGAAATATTCCTTCATCTATTCCATTAAAATATTCTCTCCGCCACCTTCCTGGCTTCCTCCTTTACCTCCTCTGTGAGATTTCTTCCGTGGGAATCTATTGTTACCGTCAATGGCCCAAAGTTCTCCACCTCCATCACCCACAGTGCTTCAGGCATTCCCAGTTCCTCCAGCCAGAACACGTCCTTTATTCTCTTGATGGCATCGGCTGCCAGAACGGCCGCCCCTCCTGTAAAAGCGGTGTAAACTGCTTTGAATTCCCGGCATGCCTCCGCTGTCCTTTTTCCCATGCCTCCCTTGCCCACTATTATGCGTGTGCCAAACCTCTTTATGAAGTCATACTCAAAAATCTCCATCCTGCTGCTTGTCGTCGGTCCTGCTGCCACCACCTCCCATTTGTCATCAACTTTTCTCACTATGGGGCCGCAGTGATATACCGCAACCTTTGAAAAGTCCAGAGGCAACTCCTCTCCGGCATCATACTTTTCTATCGCCATTTTGTGTGCTTCATCTCTTGCTGTCACCATTGTGCCAGTTATATACAACACATCTCCCGCCTTTATTTTCTCAATCTCCTCAGCCCCCACGGGCAGATTCAATCTATATTCCATATTTTTCCCTCCTTATCTATCTTCATGCTTTTCCTTCTGTTGGCCCAGCACTGCACGGCTATGGCAACAGGCAGCGAGGCAGGGTGGCGATGCGCCACCTCAATATGCACATCCAGCACCGTTGTCTTTCCACCCAGACCCATGGCCCCTATGCCGGTGGAATTTATGGCTTTAAGCAACTCCTCCTCCATTTCTGCTATGATTTCATTCTCATGTCTCTCCCCTATCTTTCTCAACAGCGCCTTCTTCGCCAGTTTCATGGCTATGTCAGCTCCTCCACCTATACCTACTCCAACGGTGGTGGGAGGGCATGGATTTCCCGCCGCCTCCACCATCCATTCAACAACGAATTTTTTTACCCCTTCTATGCCGACACCCGGTTTCAGCATCCTGAGCGTGGACATGTTTTCAGAGCCACCACCCTTGGGCATTGCCGTTATTATGCATTCATCGCCCTCCACCATCTCCCAGTTTATGTAGGGGATGAAACGGCCTGTGTTATCCCCGCTATTCTTTCCCGTAAGCACATCCACGGCGTTGGGGCGGAGAGGTATCCTGGAAGTGGCCTTCCTAACGCCTTCAACTATCGCCTCTTCAAGTATGTCGAGATAGGGAAAATCTATGCCTGCTTTGACATAAAAGGTGGGTGTGCCCGTATCCTGGCACATGGGTTTTTTCTGCTGCCTTGCCAGCTCCACATTTTTCAGAATCGCCATGAGCTGGGTTTTTGCCGCCCCCTCCTCCTGTTCCATTGCCCTTTTCAAGGCATTTTCCACATCCTCCGGCAAATCTATGACGGCCCTTCCGAGCAAATCGGCGATGGCATCCGAAATTTTCTCCTTCATATGGGTAATACGGTTTTGATTTAAAAATATGCACCCACAAATAAAAAAGGGGAATATGGAAGGACAGGCCGGAAAAAAAGCACCTACTTGGGAGGGGATGGGATGCCTTTTGCCACCAGCCTATCCTTCCCGCAATTATAGCAAAATTTGCTATTTATTTATTTCGTTTTTATTGACATCGAGTTAATGAGTGGCATGGCACCGCAGCCAAAAGAATAAAATGAATGCCGTATTAAGTTTTATGGAAGAAGAGAGATACGATCTGATTGTTATAGGCACTGGCTCCGCCATGAATCTGGTTGAGCCGTTTTTGAGAAGAAATCCGGAGGCAAGGGTGGCAGTCATAGATAAGGACGAGCCGGGAGGAATATGCCTCACCAGAGGATGCATTCCTTCCAAAATCATTCTTCACCCCGCCGACCTAGTAAGGGAAATACAGAGGGCTAAAGAATTTGGAATAGAAGCAAGAATTGAGAATATAAAATTCGAGGAAATAATGGAGTATATGAGAAACCACATAGACGAGGAGATAGAGATGATAAAGCACGGATTGAGCCATGCCCAGGGCATAGATTACTATCAGGAGGTCGCATCCTTCATTGCCCCTTATATGCTAAAGGTGGGTGAAAAAATAATAAAAGCAGATACCATCTTTCTCTGCACCGGTTCAAAGCCATACATACCTCCCATAAAGGGCATAGAGAAGGTGGATTATCACACAAGCGATACGATACTCAGGATAGAGCACAGGCCAGAGAGCATTGTGATAGTGGGAGGCGGGTATATAGCAGCAGAATACGGCCATTTCTTTTCCTCCATGGGCACGGATGTCACCATAGTGGGCAGAAATCCTCGCTTCCTTCCTCAGGAAGAGCCGGAAATATCAAACCTCGCTTTTCATAAGTTAAGCCAGCATATGAGAATATACACCAATCATGAGGTGAAGGAGGCATGGCAGGACGACAGGAAAAGAATTGTTGCCATTGACAGGAAATCGGGGGAAAGAAAGGAATTTGAGGCGGAGGCACTTCTAATAGCCGCCGGCAGGGCATCCAATGCTGATATCCTGCATCCGGAAAAGGGAGGAATAAAAGTTGATTCCCGTGGCTGGATTGTGACGAATGAATACATGCAAACATTGCAACCTGGCGTGTGGGCCATGGGAGACGCCACCGGAAAACATTTATTCAAACATGCTGCCAACTATGAAAGCGAGGTGGTTTACTACAATGCCATCCTGGGGAAGAAGGTGAAGGTGGATTATCATGCCGTCCCCCATGCTGTCTTCACCCATCCGGAGATAGCAGGTGTTGGTATGAGTGAAAGCAAAGCGGTGGAGAAGTATGGCGATGACATTCTCATAGGATTTTACAGGTACGAGGATACGGGGAAGGGAATTGCCATGAAGGCAAAGGATTACTTTGTGAAGATAATAGTGGAGAGAAACGATTTTCGCATTCTGGGGGCGCATATAATAGGGCCACATGCCTCCATTTTGATACATGAAGTAATAAACCTCATGTATACCTCCAGCCAGAGCGCCTATCCCATATATGCGGCGATGCACATTCATCCCTCGCTGAGCGAGGTGGTTCAGAGGGCTGTTGGCAATCTGATGGACGTGGAGGAATATCATCACCTCTTAAAGCATTACGGGCTTGAGAATTAAAATTATCTGAAAACTATAACTGGACACTCATCCATACATTGCAGGCAATGGATGCATGACTCACCTATCCATGCCTTTCCGTCCTTCATGTATATGGCATTCTGCGGACATTTGGCCACACACACCCCACATCCCACGCATTCTATCCCTCTGTATATGATGTCTTTTACAAGTTTTTCTTTATCACTGGCCTTTATCTCTTCACCCAATTCAATATCTATTTCTCCCACCCTGTATTTTTCCCTGCCTATCTTCTCCACATCCCCCAGAATTCTTAGAAAGTTCTCCACCCTCTCCTCATTTCCTCTTATCCTGTATTCTCTTTTCTCCTCTATTTTATAACTCACACCACTCCATTTCGGCGGGCGGCGCCATCTCCATAGCCCGAGGGAGATCCATTCTTCCGGCAAATTATGTTTTCTGGAGAATTTTTCCAGCTCTCTCTCAAACTTCTCCCAGTCGGGGTGCCTTTTCAACTCAAACTCCGCCATATCGCTCGCCGGGCATAGCCAGCATCCTATCCTTCCGAAACCCTGCTCATATAGCACATTCCATTTTGCCCCTCTCATGAAGAGATACAGCCATATGTGGAGGGCGGTCCAGTTCTGTATGGGTGAAGCAGCAATCTGCCCCCCCACCCAGGGGTTATTCCATATTTTTCCATGCCTTGCCCTGTGCTCCGATTCATATCTTCGCTGTCCTATGAAGGATAGAACGCCGTGGGGGAAATGCTTTTTTATGAGCATGGCCGCCACACCCAGTTTGCAGGTCTTGCAGCACCATCTGTAGTCGCGGGCAGGGGGGCCGAAAAATCTTATTGCCTCCCAGAATTTGTTTCCTGCCTTCCCCTCCAGCAGTTCAAGCCCATATCTCGAGGCAGTATCATAAACATGTTCCACCGTCTCATCAAACTCCAGTCCGGTGTTTAGAAAGAGGAGGGGCGGCTCATATCCTGCCTCCAGAAGGAGGAGAAGGGTAGAAAGGCTGTCCTTTCCTCCACTGAAGGAAACAGCATATGGCTTTCTATACTTCTCCACCGTCTCCTGTATGAATTTTATCTCTCCCCCCACCATGCTTTCTATAACATCCCGATTCTCCCTCACCACATCATACCATGTAATGGCTTTCCCTCTTTCCCCCTTTTCCAATCCCCTTGCCCTTATCTTCACCGCCATTCCTCTCTTGCCCTTCATTTCCTCTCCGTCCATTCTGGCCATTCCGGTTGCCACCACCCTCATGTCTTCATCAAGCACCACCACCTCATCTCCCTTGCTTATATCGTTGCATGCCTCCTTCACTCCTGGAGCCATCAGATTGGAGGTTTTCAGAATGTACGGTATTGCCCCCCTGTCCGCCACCACATATCCTCTCTTTATATCCAGCAGGGAAGCATACCAGGGGCGGGGCTGAAACTTAAACCTTTTCTCCCATATGTCATAAATTAAATTCCCTGCCACCCTGCCATCTATTATCACCTCATCCTTCTTGTCTATGGCCGGGGTGGGGTTGAGAAGAACCACCTCTGGAATGTATGAGGAGCCAAACTGATTATTTATGATATCTTTCAGCATTTTTCTGTCGAATTCAAAGGCAGGTCTCACATCCCCTGGAGGGGTTAACCTCACCTGCTCCACTTCCCCTCCACATGAGCAACTCCTTTTCAGGAGAGGCAGATTGCAGTCCCTGCAGTGATGCAATGCAAGTTTTCCAAGCCGTATCACGCTTTTTGAAGAAACTCCTCCTATAAATAATTGAGGGCCATGAACAATCTTACAGTAAATTATTTATTTCCATCTCAAATAAGATATCATGGTGAAATACAGCACCGTCTCTATTCCAAAGGATTTGCACGAGGAAATAAAGAGGGTTGTTATAGACGATCCGAGATATGGCTACAGAAGTGTTGCGGAATTTTCGCTGGAGGCCATAAAACTGAGACTGGAGGAAATAAGGAAGGCCCTGGAGGAGGAGAAGGGGATAAGACAGAAAAAAATCAGAAAGATAGTGGAGAACATAAAGAAGAGCATATGAAATTATGATGCCATGCTCTCGGGACATTTTTCCCTGTAAGAGCATCTTCTGCATTTTTTTATGTTGTTGTGATTTCTGTGCGCCCCACCTCTTTCCATATCTCTGAGCATTTTTTCTCTCATTTCTAAAACCATGTCCTTCCATCTTTTTTCATAGGGTATTTTGAACTGGGCGTTTTTGTATTTTATTATGCCATAGGGGGGTGGAACGCCATATCTGTCCTCCACAAGCATGCAGTAGGCGGTTATCTGAATGACATGGTGGAAGAGGGGCTGTTTTATATCTGCACTTTTCTCCTCCACGGGAATATAATCATCATCAATTTTTATGACATAATCCGGTGTGCCCCTTATCCCGTATTTTTCAGATGTTATCTCCTCTCCCTTCCTGTTGCTGCCCACATATTCTATTTCTCCCCTCAGAGGAACATACTTCACCTTTTTGGAGAGTATCTCATCTGACAGAACAACATATCTGTAGAAAAGCATGTTGGCGGTTATCACCCATATGAGGGCAAGTATTTCCGCAAATCTGCTCCATTTTTCATCGGGCGGGTTGGATGAGATTATCAGAAAGGTGGATATTATTATGGCCCCCATGGAGGAAACAAGAAGCAGTTTCTCATACCTTGCCCGCAGAATGCTCTCCACCCTGCTCACCCTGTAAAGGAAGAAGGTGGCATTGAGAAGCCAGAGAAGGGCTATGATAACTAAAAAATATTCCCAGAATATCTCAAGTTTTCCGTAAAGAAAGGCGACGCCCACCATCGCCACTATGGAGGCGGCGAGAGCAAAGAATAATATATATTTCTCATAAAATCTTACCTTCTTCTCCTTCTCCTTTATGGTGGAAAGTTCCTTCTCCACCTTTTTGTGGTGTTTTATGCCCTGTTTTTCAACAATTTTGTGCCTTCTGCTGAGCCACCAAGACAGGGGACAAAAAGCATATTTTTCCAGGTCGCCAGCAGAGACGAACATCTATGTGTAATAAAGGGGATATAGAAATATTTTTTGAGATGTTGTTATGGATGAAGATCAATTTGCAACCATTAACAAACATCGACAAAATAAAATAGGATTTTCAGATTATCTCAGGATGCCGGTAATTAACTTTGACTATTACGACCTCATGAACCTCATAGGAGAGGAGATCGATAGAGAGGAACTCATGAAAAGGATACCCATGATGGGAGTGTGTCTGGAGAGAATGGAAGGGAATGAGATAAGCATAGAGGTTTTTCCCAATCGCCCCGATTTACTCAGTGTTGAGGGAATGGCAAGGGCTCTCCGCTGCTTTTTTGGACTTGAGAAGGGAATAAGGAAATATGATGTATCGCCTCCCTTCATATCACTAACTGTTGATGAGAGTGTGAAGGGGGTGAGGCCCTTTATAGGAGGCGCTGTTGTGCGAAACGTTGAGCTGAATGATGAGACCATTGCATCTCTGATGGAGGTGCAGGAAAAACTCCATTTCTCCATAGGAAAGGACAGGAAAAAAATGGCCATAGGCGTTCACGATCTTGACAGGGTGGAGCCACCCTTTCTCTACAAGGCTGTGAAGCCCGAAAAGGTGAGTTTCGTTCCACTGGCAAAGGATGAGGAAATGAATCTCAGGGAGATACTGGAAAAACATGAGAAGGGAGTTGCTTACGCCCATCTACTGAAGGATGCCCCCCTTTACCCGATAATAGTGGACAAAAATGATAATGTGCTTTCCTTCCCCCCCATAATAAATGGTCAGCTCACCGCTCTGAAGGAGCACACCAGAAATATATTCATAGATGTCACCGGCACAGATTTGAATGCGGTGATATTTGCGCTCAACATAATCTCCACATCTCTGGCGGAGAGGGGAGGCAAACTGGAACAGGTGAAGATTATCGGAGATAAAACCATGGTTACCCCAGACCTCACTCCCATGGAAAGCGAAGTTTCGCTGGATTATGTGAAAAAAATTCTGGGTGTTGAAAATGCGAAGGAGATGGTGGAGGCGCTGCTTAGAATGGGGCACGACGCCTCACTTAAGGGCAATAAAATAAAGGTGCTGTCACCCGCCTGGCGGGCGGACATATTGCATCCAATAGACATAGTTGAGGATATTGCCATAGGATATGGATATGAGAGGTTTGATGAAAGGTTGCCATCGGAGGTTACCTTCGGTTCCTCCTTCTCATTTTCAAGGGTTCATCACACCATGATAGGCCTCGGCTTCAATGATATAGTCACGCTTAGCATATCCGGGCCTGAGAAGGAATTTTCCAAGATGGAGAGAAAGGGGGATGTGGTGGAGATAGCGAACCCCATTTCAGCAGAGCATTCCATTGTTAGGTCATCTCTTATTCCATCCCTTATGGAAATTCTTTCAAAAAACCGACACAATGACCTCCCACAGCAGATATATGAGGTGGGAGACGTGATTTCTATGGACGGCGATGTGGCGAGGCAACTCACAATGCTTGGAGGAGTTAAAATAGATTCCCGGGCAAATTTTACGGAGTGCAAATCCATAGTGGAGGCAATACTGAGAAATCTCGGGTATGATATGGAGGTGGAGGAAAAAGAGGATGGTGCTTTTATAGAGGGGAGATGTGCCTCGATAAAGGTGAATGGAAGGGAGGTGGGATACTTCGGGGAAATAAAGCCATCTGTCATACTCAATTTTGGGCTGGAATATCCCGTCATTGCCTTCGAGATAAATCTATCTTCTCTTTTTTCTGAGTAACACAAGGGCGAGAGAAACAACGAGGGCAAGCAACCCAAAGCCGGGAGTGCGCAGACTCACGGGACCGGGCAAGTCCTTTATCTCAGGGGAAGCAATCTTGCCTATGTCTTCATCGGTTGCGGTTTTTATTGTATAATTTCCCCCATATATTTTATTCACATATCCCTTATCCATGCCCGGGAAATAATGAAATACCTCCACCCACACCTCCATGTCATTGTCTCCTTCCTTCCACCCCTCATAGGAGGGTGAGGTCTTGTAGATATAATATCGGCTGCTTTCTCCATCGTAGGTGGCATTCACCTCCACCCCGTTTATCATGTAATATACTCTGAAATTCACATCGCTCACGTTTTTGTAAACTCTTATCTCTATGGTATCCCCGGCCTTTAAAGGTTCATCCGGAATGACAACATCCACCACATCATCCATGAAATGCAGCATCCCCTTCCAGGTGGCCACATTTCCATTTTTATCTACGGATGATATGAGGAACTCTCCTCCAGTCGAGCAATTATATACATATACGCCATCCTCGTCCTTTCTCATCTCATGCTCGACGCCGGAAATGTTTATTTTGACATCCTCCACCCCAACATTATCGCTCACATACGCCAGCACCATTATGCTCCCGTTCTCCCCCTGTATTTCCGGAAGCAGGGCGACATCCATTTTTGGGGGAGAGGCATCATAGAAGGGAGGATTTATGGACAGAATGAATATGGCAAGCCATGTAAAGAAATAGAAGGCGATGGAGCCAAACCACTCCTTTTTTGTGAAGGAGTTTATATCAACCTTCAGGAGTTGAAGAATCTTTGCCATGAAGCCGATGGATGCTATGGCAAGAAGGAAGGAGAGGGGCCATTTCAGCCCTTCATCAAGATTTCTCCATAGAAGGTGGCATATGATGGCCATGAAAACACCAAATAAGAATGCCACGAAGGCGGTTTTGGCTTTCCTTCTTTCCTTTTCCATGAATTTTTCCTCGTCGAACTCAGGGATTTTTATTTCCTCCTCCATGCTATGCTATGTAAAACTCTTTAAAAAGATATTGTTATGTATTTATGGAAGAGAAGTGGAGATATCTCCCTTTCGTTCTTACATCCATCCTCTCCTTTCTGATTGGTTTCGATATTTATGGGGCAAGAGGATTTATTGAGAACTTTTTCCATCATGATATAAGTGGAATAATGGAGTTGCTCATATCATTCCTCCTCATGGGCATATTCTTCCTTCTGCTTTCCTTTATATATATCCTTAAACATGGTTTCGATTCCTCCTTTCTTTCAAAATCTCTTGTCATCTCTGCACTCACCATCACAATCCTTTTCCTCCTATTTTTTACAATCTCTGCCACAAGAAGCCAGGTTTATTTGAGAGTGGAAAGAATAGAATGCGATCAATACCTCAATGTTACAGAGGCAGAAATAAAAGAATGCCCCGAATTATGGAAGGCAGTCCAGTATCTCCTCTCAACCAACGAGACATGCTATCATGCCGAAATATCAGCAAAGGAGGGCAAGGAAGTAAAGAAATTTCTGGAGAAGAGAGGAGATTATATCTCTTTCAATGGAATGTGCATCAGAGTTAGTTTGACATATGCGGATTGAATAAATACCAAAGATTTTTTTAACCTCCTCATCTATCAGAGTTGTGCTGACGGAATTGCTGCTCACCGTAATGTTCCCCATAATTCTCATTGCCCTTTTGTTCACCTTTTCCCTCATTTACTGGAAAACCTTCGAGGAGGTGGGAATTGGGAAAAGGGAGATAGGTTTGCTCATTGCGGGCTCTTCCTTCACCATGTTCATGAACATGCCCCTTTTTGTTTCCAAGGATTATTTTCTGGCCCTCAATGTGGGGGGCGCTCTAATACCTCTTGTCCTTTCCTTCTATCTGATTGCCAGAAACTCCCATAATTTTCTAAAGGTGCTTATTTCCATAACAATCGTTTCCCTCGCCACCTACATGATAACCTTCGTGACAGGGGAAGGGGTGGTATCCTATTTTCCCTACTATTTTATACCCTCCCTGCTCTCCTCTCTCCTTGCCCTCCTCTTTTATTTCCGCAGTCCAAAGGCGATGTCCTTTTCCTACATCGTTGCTACCCTGGGAGTTGTCATAGGGGGTGATATGGCCCATCTGCCCGAAATATTTTCCTCTCCCTTCGCTGGTTCCATGGGAGGGGCTGGCATATATGATATGGTCTATCTGGCGGGAATGATATCCATATGCCTCACTTTTCTTTTTGTGGAGAAGAGAAGAACAACAGCGAGCGAGAAGAGAATGGAAAGGTTGCAGCGGGAGATATATGCCGCCGGAGAAATGATGGACATTGGAGGGGATTACAGAAGCATCTTCAGAAAAATCATGGGGATGGATATTGAGAGTATCTCTGCCAGAGAAGAAAGAAAACTCCTAAAAAGAATGAACAGGATGGTGAAGATTTATGCTGACCCCGCCAAAAGAATAATGGCCTTCCTTGTGGATTTTGCCATACTTTTTCCCATAATTCTGCTTTCCCTTTTCCTCATGGATTTCATAATGTACATGGTGATATCCTTTCCCATTCTGGTTCAGTTTCTTTACTTTCTCTTCTTTGAGTCCCTCTTCGGAACAACCGTGGGAAAGGCCCTGTTTGATATGGAGGTGAGAAACATTTACAACAGAAATGCGGATTTCATGGCCATATTCACACGCAACATATTCAGAATAGTTGAGTTCTTCCTGATTTTGTATGCCCTCTCCATCATATTCATAGTGATAAGTCCGAAGAGGCAGAGGATAGGGGATATGGTGGCGGATACTGTGGTAGTGGAGGTGAGCAAATGAGCATTCTATATGCCCTGTGGCTCATATTTCCCGCCTACGTTGCTAATGCCTCCGCCGTGATTTTTGGAGGAGGGAAACCCATAGATTTTGGGAAAACATGGAGGGGAAAGCCCATTTTGGGCGAGGGAAAGACATGGAGGGGACTGGCAGGAGGCATTTTTTCCGGGATTGCCGCAGGCACAATCATGAATGCAGTTCACCCCTCATTTGGAGAGGGGATGGAATCGTTGATAATTCTATTTGCCCTTTCATTCGGCGCTCTGGTTGGGGATATGGTGGAGAGCTTTTTAAAGAGAAGATTGGGGCGAAGGAGGGGGGAGCCATGGCCGGTGGCCGATCAGATAGATTTCCTCCTCGGAGCCCTGCTGTTTTCCTTCATCATCTCCAGAGAATGGTTTATGTCCAATTTCACGCCCTACAGGATACTTTTCCTGCTCATCTTCACCCCCCTGATACATTTAGCAACAAATTTATTGGCCTACGTATTAAAATTAAAGAAGGTGCCATGGTGATGGAATGGATGATG
>JAGGZK010000027.1 GCA_021162065.1 Thermoplasmata archaeon | reverse complement strand
GCTAAATTTAAAACCCTGAGAGTCAATTTTTTGGCTGTTTCTCTGCCAAATTCACCTGTTGCTTTGCCTGCTTTGGCGATGGCATTTGTAATTTTTTGGGCATCAAATTCAACAATTCTTCCGTCTCTTTTCCTTATTTTTGTAAACATCAAATCACCTGTTAAATTTTTTTGATAATTGTAAAGAAAATTTGATAAATAAACTTTTTCTTTTAAAGACATTATCTAATAAAAAGCTGAAAAGTTGTAAAGAGTATAGAGAGTACACTATCTATGAAATAAAACTATAACATATTTAGTTTTCCGGATGCATCTCTCCTATAACTACAAACAGAGATATTAACTCCCATAATTCATCCAACAACCATCTCCTCACCCTCTATTCTATCCCTGTAATCCTTCCCCTCTCGTCCACATCTATCCTCACCGCCGCGGGTTTTGCGGGCAGACCGGGCATGGTGGTGATTTTTCCAGTTATCGGTACAAGAAAGCCCGCTCCAGCGGAGATGCGTATTTCCTTCACAGTTATTTTAAAATTGGTGGGCCTTCCCCTCAGCGAGGGGTCGTCGGATAAGCTGTAGGGGGTTTTGGCCATACATATGGGCAGCATATCAAGCCCCAGCTTATTCACTATCCTTATGTCATCCTCAGCAGTTATGCTGTATACAACCTTGCCCGCCCCATATACATTCCTGGCTATTGCCTCTATTTTTTCCTTTACGGACACATCCAAGGGGTATAAAAATCTGAATTTCGGCTTTTTGTTGTGGATAACGCTTACCACCTTACCGGCAAGCTCTATCCCACCCTCGCCACCCTCGTTATAGACATCTGCCACTGCAAAGGGCACATCGCCGCAGAACTCCTCCACCGCCCTTATTTCCTCCTCCCTGTCCGTCGGAAAACGATTGAGAGCAACAACCATGGGAAGGCCGAACATCTCTATGTTCTCCATATGCTTTGCGAGGTTCGCCAGCCCCTTTCTCAATGCCCTCATGTTTTTCCTGCCCTTCTTTATGTCGTCCATGCTCATGCCGCCGTGCCATTTGAGGGCTCTGATGGAAACAACCAAAACGACAGCATCCGGCCTTATGCCATGCCTCCCCACTATGTTGAAAAACTTCTCCGCTCCCAGATCAGTGCCGAAACCGGCTTCAGTAACAAAATAGTCGGCAAGCTTTAACCCCATCATGGTGGATATTATGCTGCTGGTTCCATGGGCTATGTTGGCAAACGGCCCGCCATGAACAAAGGCCGCCACGCCTTCCGTTGTCTGCACTAAGTTCGGCTTTATTGCATCTTTAAGCAGCGCCGCCATGGCGCCCACGGCATTGAGTTGCTCCGCAGTAATGGGCCTTTCATCATATGAATAGGCGGCTATTATTCTCGCCAGTTTTTCCTTCAGCTCTTCCATATTCCTGCTCAGACAGAGTATCGCCATCACTTCCGAGGCAGCAGTTATGGAAAACCTGTCCTGCCTTGGTACCCCATTTTTTGGCCCACCAAGTCCCACCACAACGTTGCGAAGGTTGCGATCATTCATGTCCATGACACGGGGCCATACGATGTAGCGAGGGTCTATATGAAACTCATCTCCATGAAAGATGTGATTGTCAAGAAGGGCGGACAGCAGATTATGGGCTATGCTTATGGCATGCATGTCTCCGGTAAAATGAAGGTTTATGTCATCAGCCGGTATGACTTGGCATCTCCCGCCTCCCGTTCCGCCCCCCTTTATACCCATCACGGGGCCTATGCTTGGCTCCCTTATACCTATGGCAACCTTTTTGCCGAGTTTCGCCAGCGCCTGGGCCAGCCCTATGGTTATGGTTGTTTTGCCTTCGCCCTCAAAGGTAGGGTTTGTGGTGGTAACCAGTATTAGTTTTCCATTCCTCCTTTTCTCCAGCCTTTTCATTATCGCCAAGTCCACCTTCGCCTTGTAGGCCCCCCATGGAATGAGTTCACTCCTCCTTATGCCTATGCCCCTCGCCACCTCTTCTATCCTTTTCATAGCCATTTTTCGACTATCTCCATAACGTTATCAAAGGCATTCTCCATCTCTTCCCTCATCTCCACCATCTCCTCCTCCATCCTGCTTTTATAATCTAAATCTTCCATGTCCTTTATGTTTATCCTCACATTCAGCATGGCGGAATGAAATGCCGCCTGCGCCATCAGGGCGGCAACGCCAGCATCGCTTATGGAGTTTTTGTTCCCCTTCTCCGCCACCTCCACAAGAACATGGAGGAGGGAAATGCACTCCCTTGCCGTTGCAAGCGGCGTCTCTGCCGCCAGTTTCAGCGCATCCTCTATCCCCTCTTTTTTCTTAAATGCCTCCATCACCTTATCAAATGCCAGGGCATCCTCCTCCACCAGTTCAAGGAATCTTTCCCTTGCCTCACTGCACTTCTCCCTCAATTTCTTCATGTCTTCCTCCACATCCGCATACCTCTTCTTCCCTATGGTGAGGTTGCATACCATTTCACCAAGCGAAGATGCTATGGCTCCCGCCATGGCTGCCACGCTTCCTCCTCCAGGCGTTGGAGAGGAGCTGGCCACATCCTCAAGAAACCTTTTTGTTCCCTCATTCACTATCATAGCATCTCCTCCAGCATCCTCTTCTCTATCACCTGTTCCATCTTAAAATCATCCAGTTGCAGATAGAATTTGCAGATGTCCACCATTGCTTCCAGAGGAATCATTCCCACTATCTCGCTGGATAGCACGTTGACACCGTAACGGGCCGCCTCACTTTTTATGGTTTCAAACACTCTGAAGAGAGGGGTTTTCCTGTAATTGGTCATGTTCATGGATACCTGCACAATTCCCTTTTCTTTAATTTCAAATCCCATGGCCTTTACGTAGCGATATCCTCCGCTACTATGCCTCACCGCCTTTGCTATATTTTTCGCAATGCTGATATCATCGGTGGCAAGATTAACGTTGAAGGCGATGAGGAATTCTCTGGCCCCCACCGCCGTCGCTCCAGCAGTAGGATGAATGGCATTGGGCCCGTAGTCCGGTGTCTTCTCAGGATTCTTCCCTATCTCCTCTTTCAATCCCTCAAACTCGCCTCTCCTCACATCAGCAAGATTCTTTCTGTCAGGCCTCGTGGCTGCTTCCTCATACAGAAAGCATGGCACTCCCGTTTTTTCCGAAAACTCCTTTGCAAACTCATGAGCAAGCTGGATGCACTCCTCCATGCTCATGTTCATCAGGGGAACGAAAGGCACCACGTCCATGGCCCCCATTCTGGGATGCTCTCCCTTATGCTTATTCATATCAATGAGTTCCACCGCCTTCACCGCCATGTCCATAGCCGCCTTTTTAACCTCCTCCGGCTCCCCTATTATGGTCACATCCGTCCTGTTATGGCTGGCGTCCGGTGTCACATTAAGTATTTTCACATTGTATTTTCTCGCCTCATCCACTATGGCATCTATTACCTCCTTCCTTTGCCCCTCACTAAAATTTGGCACACACTCCACCAGTTTAACCATGAGGGTAATATGGCGGGATATTTTAAGTGTTATGGGATAGGAAAAATGGAAATGTCAGGGGCTCAAATTTTATAATCGGGTGAGGGATTATGTTTATGAAATGGACCCCCCTCCTTATCTCCCTTCTGCTTTTTGTGCCCTACATGGATCTGGGACACGGTGACAGCAACATCATAAACATCCATGGAGAAAAGATCCTTGCATTTCCCGCAGGTGCGGAGGTGAATGTAAAAGTTCTTGATGGAAAGGTGGAGGTGAAGAAATTCTGCGGTATGTTTCATGGAGAGAGGAGCATCATTGTATGTCTTCGCTCGGAGGAAGGAAAGGTGAGGATTGAACATAAGTCCGCTGCCCCATCGCCTCAGCTCTACAGATTTCTGATAATATGTCCCGATGGATGGAAGGATGCGGTGCAACCATTGCTGAAGCAGAGAGAGGAACATGGAATGCCCGGCATAGCAGTGGGGCTTGAGGAGATATATGATGGCAAGTATTTTGCCGTTGAGGGCAGAGATGATGCAGAGAAGATAAAGTACTTCATCAAAAATGCCATAGAGAACTGGGGCGTTGAATATGTGCTCCTTGTAGGGGGAAGAAAGATTGGCATGGATGAAAGGTGGTGGCTTCCAGTAAGATACGCATATCTCAACGACAGGAGTTCCTCATGGGAATATGAAAGGCGTTTTATAAGCGATTTATACTATGCGGACATATATGATGGAAATGGCGAATTCTCCTCATGGGACAGCAATGGCAACGGTTACTTTGCGGAGTATGACCATGAGGTGGGAGGCAAAAAGCTGAGGGATGATGTTGACCTCTTTCCTGATGTGTATCTCGGGAGAATACCGGCGAGAAGCAGAATTGAACTGGAAAGGGTGGTGAAGAACATGGTTGAATATGAGAATAATCCTTCTCCAGAGTTCAACAATGTGGTGCTGTGCGGTGGTGATCTCTATCTGCATGATCCATGGGATGTGGCAGAAGGAGAGCACATGCTGGATGCCATCGCCGGGAAAATGAAGGGTTATGCCATTGAAAAGATATATGCCTCTCAGGAATTGAATGCAAGAAAGATAAATGAGGCCATAAATAGTGGGGCGGGCTTTGCGTTCTTCGAGGGAGCGGGCAACCATCACCTGTGGGCAACCCATCCAAAGGATGATGAAAAATGGATTTTCTACTATGAGAGGAATATTCTTCAGCTGAGGAATAAATATCTTCCCATAGTCATGACATCCGGCGCGAGGCTCGGAGAGTTCAACAAAACAAGGGAGTGCTTCAACTGGTTTTTCGTCGCCAAAGGAAAGGCGGTGGCGAGCGTTGGCTCCACGGGACTATGCTGGATAGGACATGGGCCCAACATAACTACCATGTTTCTGGGGAATCTGCATCTCAGAATGGCGGAGAAGATGGGGAAGAGAATAACAATAGGTGAGGCATGGGGCGAAAGTATAGCGGAGTATCTCTGCAATTTCTCATGGGATGGCGTTGCCGAGGCATTTCACATGAAGGCAGCGGAGGAACTGGAGATATTCGGTGACCCCGCCCTGAAAATAGGAGGTTATGAGGGGCATGAAAAAATACTTTTCCCGAACCATATTCTGCATGTGGGTGGCAGCGGATATGGCAACTACAGCCATATCCAGGATGCGCTTGATGACGCCATGGATGGGGACACCATACTGGTTCATCCCGGCATTTACGAGGAAAATCTTTCGGTAGAAAAATCGGTGAGGATGGTGGGAGAGAATGCGACGATAAAAACGAGTGGCATTGCCGTGTATGCGGATGATGTGACAATAGAGAATTTTTCCATAGCTGGCTATGGAGCAGCAAATGGAATCATATGCCATGGTAACCATGTTTTCATCACCAACAATGAGATGCATGGCTTCAACAACAGCATATTCGTGTATGGCGATGAATGCTTCATCAATGGTAATATCATCAGGAACAGCAGATGCGGGATATGGCTCAACGGAAGCAGAAGGGTGGAAATAGAGAATAATACCATAAAAGATATATGGTATGGCGTGTGGGGAGAAAAGGCATGCAATACAAGCATTACCCGCAACAACTTTTCCTACAACCACTGGTATGCGGTCTGGATGGAGGGGCAGAGCGGGTTGATTCAATCCAATACCTTTATCCACAACTGGTATTCCGTGTATTTCTACAATTCCGCCCACTTCACCTTGGAGGCCAACAAGATTTGCTCCAACATTCATGGCCCGCAGTTTGTAAACTCCAGTTTCAACATAATCAGGGAGAATGTAATGGAGAGAAATGAGCATTACGGCATATATTTCGGATGGAGAAGCGATGGAAACTCCATAACCGGCAATGATTTCATAAATAACGCGCAAAATGCAAGAGATGATGGAAAAAATGCATGGGACGGAAACTACTGGAGTGACTACATAGGACTTAAATTTAGAGTTCTATACCTACTCCATTTCCCCCATTACATTCCTTCCCTTTCCTTCGACTGGCATCCTGCCATCAGTCCACAAAACATTTATTAGAAAAAGCATATAACAGCAGGGCGCGTGGCCTAGCCAGGATATGGCGGCAGCCTCCTAAGCTGCAGGCCGCGGGTTCGAAAGTGGTATGCGTAATATCTCGCATCCTCTCGAAAATCCCGCCGCGCCCGCTTTTTATATCCATTTGAGGTTAAAGATTTATACAGGATGACAATTAATATCATGGAGGTTATAAAAGCCATAGAGCTGGTTGGCTCCTCCCCGCAGGGTTTCGATGCTGCGGTGAGGCACGCTATAGAGGAGGCGAAAAGAACGCTGCGCAACATAAGGAGAGTGGAAGTTCTGGATTTCGAGGTGCTGATGGAGAATGATGAAATAAAAATGTATCAGGCAAGGGTGAAGCTCTACTTCATGGTGGAAAGAGGTTAGTCCTTAGTGAAGGAAGCATCTCTGGCCCGTGAATACCATGATTATTCCATGCTCATTTGCCGCCTTAATTACCTCTTCATCCCTTATTGAGCCGCCCGGCTGAACTATTGCTTTAACTCCCGCATCTGCCGCCACATCCACCGCATCTCTGAATGGGAAGAAGGCATCGGAGGCCATTATTGAGCCCTTTATTTTCTCTCCTCCCTTATGGGTGGCTATGAAGGTGGCATCCACCCTGGCCGTCTGACCGCCGCCTATGGCAACCGTCTTTGTTCCCTTAACAAAAACGACTGCATTCGACTTTATATGGCGAACGCATTTCACGGCGAAAACCATTGATTTTATGTCTTCTGGCGATGGCTTTTTCTCACTCACCACCTTCCATTCCTCCGGATTTATTTCCTTCACATCCCTCTCCTGAACAAGCAATCCGCCATCAACGCTTCTCACCTCAATGCCATGTTTGCGTCTCTCCTCCCCAAGCCCCCTTATCTCCAGCAACCTGAGATTTTTCTTTCTGGCAAATATCTCTCTGGCTTCCCTGCTAAAGGATGGCGCTGCTATAACCTCCAGAAATATCCTGCTCATTTCCTCCGCCACCTCTCCATCCACCTCCCTGTTGAGGGCGACGACTCCTCCAAAGGGGGAATATACATCCGTCTCATAGGCATCCTTCCAAGCCTCCAGTAAATTCGATGCAGATGCTATGCCAGAGGGAGTGGCATGCTTCACTATCACCACAGATGGCTCATCAAATTCCTTGATGCATTCAATGGCATGGTTGGCATCCAGAATATTGTTGTAGGATATTTCCTTCCCCTGCAGTTGAACGGCATTGGCTATGCATCCATGCTCCACTCCTTCTTCCACATAAAATGCCGCCTTCTGGTGAGGGTTTTCCCCATATCTCAGGGTTTTCCTTTTCACGTAGGGAAGGCATAGCAACTCGGGAAACTCCATTCCGTACTTTTTGAGAATCATGGCATCGTAGTAGGATGTCCTCTGAAGGGCCTCCATGGCAAGTTGCCTCCTTATTTCCTCGTCAAATCCCTTAGCCACATATTCTTTCACCCTCCCATACTGGCTGGGGTGGGAGATGATAACCACATGCTTCCAGTTCTTTGCCGCCGCCCTGGTCATGGCCGGCCCCCCTATGTCCATGCCCTCGATACCGAAATCATAGGGGTAGAAGTTGCAGATGACCATATCCAGAGGAGGGGTATCCGATTTCTCCATCTTTTCCCTTTCCTCTCCCTGCGCCAGAATGGCGGCATGAATGGATGTGCTGAGCGTCTTCACCCTGCCACCCAGAAGTTGAGAAAAGCCAGTGTACTTTTCCGCATTCTTTACCTCAATGCCATGCTCCTCCAGATATTTTTTTGTTCCGGAGGTGGCATATATCTCCACGCCCTCCTTTTTCAGAAGATGGCAGAAATCTTCCAATCCGCTCTTGTCATAAACGCTCACCAGCGCCCTTTTAACCTTCATCTATATCCCAGTGTAATAGTGCATCACAAAAAAACTTTTTGCTAACTCACCCTCACCATTGAGGTGACGACGGGCGGGGGGGTGTCGAGATGCTCCGGCTTCTCTATCTTCTCCACCTCCTTTATCTCCACACTGAGCTCGCCGTTGAATCTCTCCTCGAATTTCTTTTTCAACTCTCTGAATATGGAATCCACATCCGGGCCGACATTTCTCAAATCCTCATCTATTACAACAAGAACATCCACCTCATTCTCGCTCTTCTGAATTATCTGGAATTGGAGTATTTTCCTTGTTCCCATCTTCTCCATCACCTTGGCGGGGATGCCGGTTATTGATGAGGGAGGAATTATCTGGCCTGATGGAAGAACTATGGAATCCGCCTTTCTCCCTCCTATTTTTTCTATCAGCGGTTAGTTTATTCCACAGGTGCATTTATTGGCTAAAGGAATGACAAAATCGTTGAGGCCGTCGTATCTTATTATGGGAGTTGCGGTTCCATAGAGCTTTGTAACTATTATTCTTCCCGGCTCGCCATATTTAACCGGTTTCATATCCTCGTCGAGAAACTCCAGATGGACCATGTCGTAATG
>JAGGZK010000015.1 GCA_021162065.1 Thermoplasmata archaeon | reverse complement strand
TGGGCATTCCCACAATACTGAAAACGACCGATGAAATCTATGCCGCCTATGATGGAAGAGATGAACCGGAGAAAATAAAGTATGCCATAAAGGATGCCATAGAGGAGTATGGTATAAAATATGTTCTCCTCGTTGGCGGACTGAAATCAAAGATATACGCAAAGCCGAAGGATAATGTTAACGCCGGCGTAAAGGGATGGTATGTGCCCGTGAGATATTCCAACTGCAGATACTGGGAAGGCGATGATCCTGGATTCATAACGGACCTGTATTATGCTGACATCTACAAATACGAGGATGGCAACGTTGTTTTTGACGACTGGGACAGCAACGGCAACGGCATATTTGCGGAATTCACCCAATCCAGTCAGGATGCGCTGGATTTATATCCAGATGTATATGTGGGCAGGCTGGCGTGCAGAAATGTGAAGGAAGTTGAAGACATGGTGAATAAAATAATGGAATATGAGAACGCCGAGAAAGGATGGTTCTACAGAATGATTGGCATCACGGGAGATGGCTTCCTTGATCAGGAGGATTTGAACATAACGTGGGATGTGAAGAATGTGCCTGATGGCTCCTACACTTTATATGCTCAAAGCATAAACGATGAAGGTGAAAGCGGGCCCATAGACGTGACACACTTCACCGTGGACCACAATGCGGAGACAAAGCTCACCTTCAATCATGATGACTATTTGATTCCAGAATTGCAGAATGGCTACCCTGCACCACCCATAGCCAAGATTGTTTCCATATCCGAAGGCGATGTGGTTGGCAAGGATGACTACACCTACTCACCCTCGGAAAGAGAGGCGTATCTGAATTCCTACACCCACTGGGCAGATGTGGAGTATGTTGATGGAATACTTCACATAAGAGGCAAGAGCTATGATCCAAAGTTATATGGCGATTACACCAACATCCATGTATGGATTGAAAATGAAAATGGCGATGTGATATTCAACGCATGGAGAAACAACACACTTCAGATAGCAGAGGGCGACTGGACGGTTGGGGCGAAGATGCTACATGGAAGAAGTGGCGCCTTTTACTACATGCCGGATGATTTTGAAAAGATATTTCTTTCCACCGCCAACGGCAACTTCACGGGCAAACAGGATGTGGTCGCTGCTTTAAGCGAGGGAGCAGGTTTTGTATTCTTCTCCGGGCATGGAAGCCCAGGAATATGGGCCAATCACTATCCCGGCATACCCGGCAACAGGCAGCATGGAGAAGTTGTGGGGCTATCTGTCAGCGATTTATATGGACCACCCTATTTCCCCATGGATGCTCTCTCCAATGAGGGAAAGCCGTTCATATGCGTCGTGGGCGGCTGCCACAACAGCCAGTTCAATATTTCCATTGCTTTAACTGCCATGGACTGGTTCAACAGGAAGTATATGAACACCTATGGCTATCCAGTGCCGGAGTGCTGGAGCTGGTATATTGTGAAGCAGCCAAATAAAGGGGCGATAGCAAGCATCGGCAACACCGGCTATGGTTATGGCAACCTGGGCGAGTGGTGCGTTGTTGGAGGCGTGGACAACTGGATAACCACGGAGTTCTTCAGGGTGTATGCTGAGGGCGAGGCAGAGGCTGTGCTGGGCAACATATATGCTGGAGCAATAACCAACTACATAACCCACTTCCATGACTTTGTTATGCCTGATGTGCATGAGGGCTGGGACGCAGGCGACTTAAAGACGGTGCAGCAGTGGGTTCTGCTGGGCGACCCAAGTTTGCAACTCCTCTCCCCCTGATTTTTTTATTTTTAATGTGCATGTAGGCAAATGCCATATAATTTTGATGCAGCAAATAAAGCAGGACTGAAAACTTACAAATCGGCTATAACATCCTATTTTCCCTCTTGTTCTTTAATAAAATCTTCTGGCGTGAACAACTTATTTTTATGAAGAAAAGCGAAATCATTCACATTGTATGTAATAAGTGGACAATCTTCTTTTATTGCTATGCTTGCTATCATGTAATCACGAGCATTTTTTCTGAAATCCCATCTTTTTGTGGATAGTTTTGCAGCAATTTTTGCTTGCTCACGAGTATACTCAACAACTTTTATCCCCAAACTTTGGAGAAAATTGTCCAGATAATCTATATCTTTTCCTCTCTTTAAATAATGATACGCTAGCTCGGTATATGAAATAGAAGAAACTATTGCCTCGTGATTACTTCTTGCCAACCACTTACAGAAATATGCATCTGAGAATACATTGGTATCAAGGACGATCATTCCATTCCCCTTCCTATAGCTTCTTTCATTTCTTTTACCGTTTTATCGATGTCTTCTAAAATTTTAGCATTTTCTTCTATAAATTCATCAAGTTTGATTATTTTGTATCCATCCTCTGTTTTAACAAAAGCGATTTTATCTCCTGATTCTATTCCAAGCTCTTCTCTAACTCTTTTTGGAATAGTCACCTGATATTTTTTCGTTACAGCTGACATTTCGTAATACTAATAAACTAAAGTAATACTTAAATTTTATGGTAAAACCTATTTTTAATTTTTATTTTACTCTTTCTTTTTTATTAAATATGCATCTTTGAATGTCTTTTCTACAAATTCGTTAAACCCAAGAAATTTTTGGCAGAGTAATTTTAATAAACTTTCTATACAATATGCACATCTTCTATCACATAGTTTTTATTTATTCTGCCCCTCCTTTTTTCATATCACACCTCATACCCCATCTCCGCCATTTTCTCTGGGAGATAGACATCGGTGACGTAATCCAAGCCATATTTTGCCAGGGCCTGCTGCTCAGCCTTCTTCTTTATTTCCAGCTGCAGTTTTATTTCCTCGAGCCAGAATTCATCGTTGAAGCGGGGATCACTCAGTTCTGATTGAAGGGCGGCAACATCTTCCTTATTTAAATCGTCGGAGGGCAAATCATAGTTTAATATGTCAGAAGGCGTAACTCCGAGAAATTGTGCTGATGGAGTCGCCAAATATTCGGAAATATGCGCTGTCTTTATGGCTCCATAGGCAACGCTGGCATAGATGCGGTAGCTCCAAGGGTCGCCATCTGTGAAGACAATAACGGGTAAATTCAATTCCTCATTCATTCTTTTTATAAAGCGCCTGGTGCTCCTTGCCGGCTGCCCCTTGAGATGAACAAGAATGCTGTTGCTCTTCTCATCAAATCTGTTTTCCACAAGGCGGTCAAACATACCTCCCGTTTCCACAGCAATGATTTTATCCGCATTAACTTCAACAAAATTCAGCTTGTCCTTCTCCACATTATATGGTATGCTGTAACCAGCATCACCAACATCATCCTGGCAGTGTATACGACGCTTTTCCCCCTTTCTTGTCCTCTCCTCTATGACTATATCTCCTATAACACGTGCCCCATCCTCTTCCGGCCTTAATTTGAAATCCTCCCTCATTCTACCTGTTATTATTTCCAAATCTTCAGCCAGCTTATCCGATTCATCCTGGGCATTAAACTTTGCCTCCCCCCATCCCTCTGAAATATAGTACAGCTCCCTAAGCGTGGATGTCTTGCCTTCCTCAATCATTTTCCTGATGAAATCCATAACGTAGATGGTGCGCAGAAGCATGTATGCGCCGGGCAAGGAAACAGCCGAGCGGGTTGTCTTCTGCTCGCCGTACTTCCATACCCTGTAGCGGTCATCAAAAACTATGTTGGATTTGGTTCTGGAAGCAAGCGTGATGGACGGAACTTTGCCCTTCTCCAAGTCAGAATATATCTTTTCCGCTATCTTCCTTAAATCATCCAGCGTACTCATTTTTCACCCTCCCATTTCTCCGCTCCAACAACATTAACAGGGTCGATGCCCAGAACATACAGATTATTCTCGTCAAAATCCACTTCCTTTCCGTCCATTCTGAATACATACTCCTTCTTCTCCGCCGGCTCCACCTCCACCTCCCACTTTATGATTCTATCTCTTACCTCCAATGGCTCCGGCTCTATGGCCTGAACGAATTTTCTATCCGGTATTTCAGCATACAGAACAAATTTCTGCTTTTTATCTTTATAGTTCATCACCCTTATTCTGCTCTCCACCGCGCCATCCTTCTTCACCACCTCATCATCAATCCACACAATGTTCATTATCTGAGTTATCACATTGTCTATTGGCGGCACCGGCTTGTTCAGTATTTCCGCACACTTTCTTGCTATCTCCGGCAGAATTTTTGATATCAGCAAAAACTTATTCTTCGCCTTCTCCTTTTTCACCTTCTTGGAGAGATGCGTTTTCAGGCGACGGGCACACTGCTGCAATGAAAGGCGTATTTCCTTCTCTATCTCTTCCACGCTTGCTATGGCCTCCTTTGATTCGGAGGTGAATGGTATATTCACAGACGCAACGTGCACCAATATTATTGCAGGGCCGTAAGGTATGCCCTTGCCTCCTTTCTGCTCCAGCCCGTAGCGGCGCCAGTCCATGTTCTTTATCGCTTCAGTTATCACACACCCGCCCTCCTGATAAAGGAGAGGAACGCGGTTGGCAAACCTCAATATCTCCACCCTTTCCTCCTTCGGCAGATTTCCTCCATAAACAATGCCTGTCTCTACCATAAAGGGCGTGCCGGCAAAAACCTTCGGCTGACGTGTATCTGTAGAAATAAACTCTGGCGATAGCTGCATCGTCTCCTTTCTAAGCCCTCTCTTTATCAACACCTCACCTATGGGAGAAAGACAGTCGGTGGGAGGCGCCATTAACTTAATGCCTTTAAATGCCTCCAGTATCGCCTTTGCCTCCTCCAGCGTTACTTCATGAGGACGCTTGTTCTCATCTATGCCTGCTCTCCTCACCACATCCCTTGCCTTGCTGGGGCTTACAGAAGAGAATTCGGTAGCCAGAAAGGATGACACCTTTTTTGCCTTGGTTTCCTTGAGCATTTTTAACAGAGTGCCCAGTTCGATTCCATAAGGATGGGGCTTTATTTCTCTTGGCTGGGATGGCATCTCTTCCGTAACCCTCTCAAAAACAATCTCATTGCCATCCGGCTCAATGAAGACCATATGAGCATGTGGATTCACAATGGCGGTGCCCCGGAGATATTCATATACCGACTGCTTTCTGTTCTTCACATATTTGCCTCTCACAAATAATTCTATTCTCGTCCCGCTCTTTTTCTCCCAGTGAATCATCTCCTCCTTTATTATGCGGGGGTAATTTGTCTTTGTATCAATTATCAGCTCCACCTTATGAGCAGGAAATCCTTCACCTATTTTGGATGTTATTATTGCCGCCTTTCCTGTAGTGAGTTGAGAGTAAAGCACCGCTGCAGATATTCCTATCCCCTGCTGCCCCCTCGATTGCTTCAAACTGTGGAAGCGAGAGCCATATAAAAGGCGACCAAAGACATGGGGTATCTGGCTTTTTATTATACCCGGCCCATTGTCTTCCACAGTAATTTTATACTCATCCTTATCCACCTCTTCAATTTTTACCAGTATATCCGGAAGAACACCTGCCTCCTCGCATGCATCTAAAGCATTGTCAACCGCTTCTTTGACGCATGTTATTAAAGCCCTGTTTAAACTATCAAAACCAAGTATCTGCTTATTTTTTTCAAAGAATTCCGCCACAGAAATCTGCTTCTGCTTCTTGGCAAGTTCCTCTGCAATGGGCATTTTGTTCAATAATCACCCACCCCATATAGACTTTTCTATTTTCTCCTGTAAACCCATACGCCAGCAATGACTATAATAACCGCAGCAGCCACGGCTATGATGATTAAATTAAGATTGGATTCACCTCCTCCCTCCTCATTTTTCACCACAATTTTTATTGAATCGATGTTGCCATATTCATTTCCGTCATAGGCCCTGACATATACAACATGCTCACCATTTTTCATGCCCGTGGTATTTAAGGAATAACTCCAGTTTTCACCACCAATATTTTCCCATTCGCCACCGTCTATTCTTATTTCCACCGTTATGGAATCGCCATCTTCATCGTAAGCGGTGCCTTTTATGGTTACAACACCAGAAACAATGGCCCCATTTAATGGAGAGGTGATATCAACAACAGGAGGATGATTTTTCTTGGCTACAATTATCTCAATGCTCTTTATCTCCGAATATTCTTTCCCATCATATGCTCTGGCATATATGACATGCTTCCCCTCTTCAAGCGAGGAGGCATTTAGAAAATAACTCCAGGAAGTGCTTCCCTCCGCAATATTCCACCCGCCACCGTCTATTCTTATTTCCACCGTTATGGAATCGCCATCTTCATCGTAAGCGGTGCCTTTTATGGTTACCTCTCCAGAAACAGTGCTTCCATTCTGGGGCGAGGTTATGCTTATTGTTGGAGGATGGTTTTCAGGAGGTGGGGGAGGTGGTGATGTTGAAATGAAATAGGCAACCACATTCTTATCAGAGTTCATGACAATCTGTATGGTTGCACTACTGCCGCTTGCATCTCCACCCCAGTGGGAGAAAACATAGCCGGAGTATGAGTGTGCTGTTATAGTAACTGTTGCACCTTCCTGATATAATCCACCCGATGGGGTTAAGACGATGTAGCCAGCATTTGAGGGGGAAACTGATGTGGTAAGAGTATAATATGTCGTGGAGGGAATGAAGTAGGCAACCACATTCTTATCTGAATCCATGACAATCTGTATGGTTGCACTACTGCCGCTTGCATCTCCACCCCAGTGGGAGAAAACATAGCCGGAATAGGGATGGGCTGTTAGCGTTACCATCTCACCTTCTTCATATGTGCCACCTGAAGGAGTAACATAGCCTCCATTTGAGGGAGAAGAGGATACGGTGAGGGTGTAAGATGGAATGGTGGTGAAATGCCATATGTTGCCAATGCTTTTCGCACCATGCACATCCCATGCAACGATGCGCCAGTAATAGGTTGTGGAATATTGGAGATTGGGGGGACAATAATATTTCGAGGTTATGTTGCTGGCCACCTTTGGCGGTGATGATGAAGTGCCGAAATAAACATCATATGTTAAAGCATCTCCATCCTCGTCGCTGCATTCCCAACTGAGATTTGTATCCAGAGCAACATCCGCAGAACCATTCTGGGGAGACGGATTGTATGGCATAAGAGGGGGATGATTTGCTCTGCTCACATTAATTTCCTTCTCCATATAATCTTCCGCTCCCTCATCATCCCTCACCGTCAGATTGACGGTGTAGTTGCCTGCCATGGCATAAACATGGCTCACCGCCATGCCATAAGCAATGCCTCCGTCTCCGAAGTGCCATGTATAGTTGGTTATGGTGCCATCGGGGTCATAGGAAAAGGAAGCATTGAATATTATTTCTTCTTCTGTGCTCGGACTTTCCGGCTCAAAGGAGAAGTTTGCCACAGGTAGAATATTCTCTGCTATTATCACCGTTCTATTCTCCACCACAGCATATATCTCCTCCGCCTCATCATTGCTTATGGTGATGTCCGTTATATTGATAAATGTTATTCCATTGCTTCGGGGCAAGAATTTTATACTGGCTATACTTCCATTTCCAGTAACATTCTCATCTGATGTCCATCCGACCATCCTTATGGCACCCTGAAGAAAGGATGTTTCCACCGCCACCTCTGTTCCATTTATTGTTCCATTTATGACAGATGTTGGAGTAAGAAAGGACGAATCATATAGGAGAGTGAGATTTATGCTTCCAAAATTTTCAACATTGAGAATGTCTATTGAGGCAATGATGCTTCCATTCTCCACCTCGGACACCACCTTCACCTTTACTGGGGTGGCTCTTATCTCCCTTCCCACCCATATCGCATCAATGCTCTCCCCGTTCAAATCACTCAGATTTCCCTCTATTTCGATATAGGAAACACCATCATGCAACACGGAAAACTTCACCACCGCAAGAAAACCTGAACCGTTCACCGCCTCTAGCCCCATATGATTTACCACCCTGCATTTTCCAGCATCGAGGGAAAAATTGACGGGAATGCTGGTGGAATTGACCATTCCATTCTCCACTGTAAGGGGTTGAAGAACCGTTGCATTGTATGATATTGTATAATCGGCGGCATTGAATAATACAAGATTCTCCACCATCACATATACTGAGATATTTTCTCCCGTCATTACAATTGAAGGGGCAGCAATTTCCACCTTCGCATTTTCTCCCTGTGCGTAAAGAGCGGAAAGAGAAAATATGGAGATCAGGAGAAAGGCGATGTATCTGTATCTCATTTTAATCTCCCAGTATTTTATGAATGAGCAGATTTAAATCTTCCTGATTTATGGAATTGTCTCCATTCACATCTGCAGGATGAGGACACTCCACTTCCTCCTCATGATGAATTATTCTCTCCATCTTTGTGATATCAAGGGCGTTTATTTTTCCATCCATGTTTGCATCCCCTCTCTCCATCACCCATATTTCCTTCACCATGCTGTAGCTGTTTCCGTAAGCATCCTCTATGGTGAGATTGACCCAGTATGTTCCAGAGATATTGTAGAGATGTGTGGCATTCTGCTCATAACTAACTGCTCCATCTCCAAACTGCCAGAACCACTGAACTATATCGCCAATGGATGTGTCATTGAAAATCACCTCCTCCCCAGCAAAGGGAGTGGTAAAGGTGAAATTAACCACCGTTCTGTTCACCGTCCTGAAATTAAATACAGGGGTGATGCTGACATTTATGCCATCATCCACGCTGGCATACCAGGAGTATTCCCTTCCGTAATCAAGGGATAGCGACACCCCTATCTTTCTGCTCTTGGTTGTTAGCGAGTGAACAAGAACTCCATCAAGATAAAACTTCACCGTAAGCATATCTCCATCCTCATCGCTCACATTCACCATGAGAGAAACGTTCACATTCACCACAGAGCCATTTTCGGGATAGATTATGGAGATTGACGGAATACTATTATTTTCCTTTGTAATGGTGAAGTTCTTCACCTCTCCGTATGATATTCTGCCATTTGAGCCGACTGCCACCGCCCGGTAGAAGTACCTCATACCCTCCTGCAGATTTTCAATGCTGGCATTCACCACTCCCGTCTCATTCACCTTTTTTACGGATGTGGAAAACTTTTCTCCATTCCAGTACTCGAACCATAAGTAGCAGAAGTCGCTTTCTCCCAGAGAGGTCAGATTGGCGGTGAGGGTGGCATTGGTACCGTTGAGCAATACATCCAATGTTTCCACCTCTGGAGGCGATGGCAAAGAAAACATGGTGAAGGAAAGGTTTGTTCCATACGCCACCCCTCTGCTGTTTTCAACCACTGTTCTGTAGTGATATGTTACGCCCTCCTCAAGCCCTGAAATGACTGCCTCAAAAGTTCCCGTTGCGTTCATCACCTGCTTCTCTGTTTCTGTGGCATTCTCTCCTTCCTTCCAGTATTCAAACCACACCTGACATTCTTCATCTCCCCCCATATCCGTAAGATTACCCTTCAGAATTATGGCATAATCTATACCTCCCGTTTTCACCTCCGCCATGGCGGCGGGGGTGCTGAAATTTTTATCCTGGCCATAGGAGATGCCTTTTTCGTTTTTCGCCACGGCCCTGAAATGATATGTTCTTCCGGGGAGGAGATTGCCGGCACTCAGGGAAAATTCTCCGGTGGATGAAAGATTGATGGTCTCTGTAACGTAACCATATGATGTATTTTCCCCATATTCAAACCACACTTGGCATTTATCGTCTCCCCCCATATCTATCAGTTTTCCTTTCAACAAGGCGGAGGTGGTCATCACATTTGAGGCATCGATGGTGGAAATGGTGGGAAACACCATATGGGTGGTGAAACTTCTGTCAGCGCCAGAAGCATTGCCTGCTGAATTTTTCGCCACGGCCCTGAAATGATATGTGGTGTCCATGTCAAGGCCTGTAAGAGAAAAGGAGAAGTAGGAGGATGATGTTTTGGTTGAGTGCGCCGTTTCATGGGCGTACTCCCACCAGTTTTCATGGGAAACGGTATCGTAAACAAACCACACCTCACAGGAGGAAGCGCCGGGGACGCTGAGATACCCATTAAGGGTGGCAGAGTTGTATCCCACGTTGGTGGCGGCTGATGTGGAAACCTGCGGAGATATGGCAGGGGTATGAAATGTCTTGTCCGCACCATATGTTGTCTTCTTTGAGTTTTTTGCAACAGCCCTGAAATGGTATGTCGTATCCGGCTTTAATGAAGAGATGGTTGCCGAAAAAGAGGCCGGAGAGGTCTTCGTCACATGGGACGTGGAATGTCCATATGATGTGGTTTTTCCATATTCAAACCACACCTCACAGGAGGAAGCGCCGCCCAAATCGGTGAGTTGTCCATTAAGTTTTGCGGATGTGCCCGCAATGTTGGTGGCATCCTTGGTGGAGACCGAAGGAGAGCCAATCAGGTTGAAACTTATGTTTTTGGAGGTTTCCGCAACATTGAGGGTAAAAACTTTACTGTTCTCCTCGTTGTTGTAAGAACATGAAACCTCTATGGAGTCACCATCCTCACAATTTTCAAGATTAAATAAATCCGCCTGATAATAGCCCCCTGCCTGCGTTGCCACCGTAATCTGTGTACCCTTGGTAATATCCTTTACCACAACGCTCACGCCTGCAGGCAAAGCATCGCCGTCGGAGTCCTTTATATACCCGTATACGGGAAAGGGTTGGTCCAAGGCACGGCTCTCCATAATCATTCCGGTTATGCTGGCGAGCAGCATAATAGCCACCAATACACATTCAATTTTTCTCATTTTATCACCTCAATAACAAACTGGCCACCATTCGCGACCCTCAAAACCACACAATCTCCAGGAGAAATAACAAAATCATATGATGGAGGAGAGACACCTACAACGTAGCTGTCGAAGGCACCCCTGCTTGTATTCCATTTGCTGACAACGCTTCCCGTGGGCATTATATCATTGCCAATCATGGAGGCAAGTTGGGAAG
>JAGGZK010000032.1 GCA_021162065.1 Thermoplasmata archaeon | reverse complement strand
TAAAAAATCCCGGCGCCCGGATTTGAACCGGGGACATGCGGATTTCTGCGGCGGTGGGTTATGGCCCGCTTGGCTGCAACTACAGTCCGCCGCTCTAGCCAGTCTGAGCTACGCCGGGTAAACATGAATATGGAGGATTTTTTTAAACTTTCTGTTCCCGTATCTGCTTTATTGATGAGCAGAGAAAATCTTTTATAAACGGATTAATTATAAAATGGGATAAAATGGAGGTGAGAGGCTGGAAGGTGTTTTGCGTTACTATCCTTTTACTCATCTCCATTACCATTCCGGATGTGGATGGCAATACTCATCATGAAAATGTCTCACACAGCAGCAATATTGAGATGCCCTGCATCTGGGAGGAATTTCTTGAAAGGATGAGAAATGCCACATTTCATGGAGCTGTTCCTCTCCAGAATTCATTGCTGTGCGGATATGTTAGGGATAATGAGACAGGTCAGCCAATAGAGAACGCCATCGTGCATGTATTCCATGGCGACATTCTCACCAATCTCACCACAGATAAGGAAGGATTTTACAGCATATATCTGGAAGCAGGAAGGATATATGTCTACTGCAATGCCATGGGCTATTATTTTGAGAAGGTGGGAGAGTTTGAGATTAAAGAATATGAAACGCTCTGGGTGAACATCTCCATGAGGAAGGCACCGCCTCAAAACTCCACTGTCTGCGGGTATATAAGGGATAATGAAACGGGTCAGCCAATAGAGAATGCAAGGGTTGATGTGCTTTGGGAGGATGATAAAAATAACACCATATGGAACATTTCCACCTCAGACAAAAACGGATTTTATGAAATCAGGGTACCACCTGGAAAAATTAATGTGGGTGCGAATGCCGAGGGCTATCTTTATGAGATGAGCGACATCTATTCTATCAAAGATGGGGAAAGGCTGTGGGTAAATCTTTCTCTGCCCCCGGCTCCTCCCGAGGATGCTGTTGTATGCGGCTATTTGAAGAATGTGGAGGGTGGAGAGGGTGTTGAAGGAGTGGAGGTGCATCTATGGTGGGATGATGGCAAACACTCGAAACATAAGTCCACAGAATCGGATAAAAATGGATTTTACTCCCTCAATACGGCTGAGGGACATATCTCCCTCTATTTCTCCAAGGACGGATATTTCTCGGAATTTGAATACTATGACATTAAAGCAGGCGAAACCATATGGTTAAACATTTCCCTCTATCCACTTCCTCCAATAAATGCCGGTGTGAGAGGTTATGTTGTGGATAACTCAACGGGCAGCCCTGTTAGGAATGCCACCGTGGTTGCCACATGGAGGGACGATGCCGGCCATTCACTCTCAAATTCAACCCATACCGACGACAATGGTTTTTACACCATGCCGGTTCCGTCGGGAGAAATAATCCTCTCCTTCTATGCCGCCAGATATTTTCCTAATTATGGGAACATCCTCATTATTGGCGAAGGAGAAGATATATGGTTCAACGCTTCCCTCATTTCCTATCCTGAGGAAAACGCGGTCATCTGCGGGTATGTGAGGGATGCGGCAAGCAAGGAGGCAATTAAAAATGCCACCATATACCTTCGCTGGAGTGATGGGAAGGATGGCGATTACACAAATGTAACCTCCACCAATGAGGAGGGCTTTTATTCAATAAATGTGGCGCAGGGAGAGATATACATGTCCTTTTATGCAGACGGCTATTTTGAAGAAAGGACTGAATGGTTTTACGTTTATGAGCATCAGACCATATGGCTTAATATGTCCCTCTACCCCATTCCGGTGGAAAATTCTGTGGTATGCGGCTATGTTTATGATGAGGACACGGGAAAGCCATTGAAAAACGCAGATGTGGTGGTGGACTGGAGGGGAGAAGCAGGAAACAGCATGTGGAATGCCACCAATACAGATGAAAGCGGATTCTACACCATGAATGTGGCTGCTGGAAGAGTAAAACTGCATTTCTATTCCTCTGGCCATTTTTCCAGGTCCACAGAGTATATCAACATAAGCGAAAACGAGAAGTTATGGCAGAATGTTTCTCTCACTCCCCGCCCGGAAGAAAATACTGTGGTATGTGGCTACATCAATGATGAGGTGAGTGGAGAACCCCTAAAGGATGTGGAGGTTTATCTCAGATGGGAGGATGATGAGGGTCATGAAGAATGGAATTACACTTACTCCAATGAGAGCGGTTTTTATTCAATAAACGTGGCAAAGGGCAGGATATATCTCTCCTTCTATTCCTACGGATATTTCAGAAAATATCTTCCTGACCTCTCGGTTGAGGAGAACGAGACCGTGTGGCTTAATATCTCCCTTTATCCGTTTCCAGTGGAAAATTCTGTGGTATGTGGCTATGTTTATGATGAGAGCACGGGAGAACCAATTTCACATGCCTCCGTCTATCTTTACTGGGAGGGTGAGAAAGGATACGAAATTTGGAACAGTACCGTTACAAATGAGGACGGATTTTACAGTATAAAAACGGCTGCCGGAAAAATTTATCTCCATTTCTTTGGGGATTGCTATGAATGGAATTCCACCGATGAATATAAAATAGGGGAAAATGAGACGTTATGGATAAGTGTGGCCTTAAAGAAGGCAGATGTGGATGTGATAATAAAAAAGCCCTATAGAGGCATTTACATCTTCAACAGGAAGATATTGCCCTCCCTGATTACTGTGGTGATAGGGAAAATAGATGTGGAAATGGATGTGTATGGGCCCGTCTGGGAGGACTATACGGAATATGTTGTTGACGGAGTTGTAAGATATGTGGATCCTTTCAACAACCACACATGGACATGGGATGAGAGAATATTTTTCAGACACGAGTTGAAGGTGGTGGTTCACACCATAACCGGAAAAATTCTGGAAAAAAGCATAAAGGTGTGGATTTTCAATCTCTAAAAAGAAATCCATTTATATCCTGCTCCTATTCAAATTGATGGAAGCACTTTCCCCCATGGAAAAAAAACTACTTCTGTTTCTCGGAGAACATGGCGGCAGAGCAATGCCGGAGGAGGTGGACATGGAGATGGTGAAAACCATGAACGCCGCCTCCTGGCTCCAGAGCAAGGGACTGGTGAGGGTGGAGGAAAACCTTTTTAAGGAATATGAAGTCACGGAGGAGGGGCAGAGATTTCTAGAGGAGGGGCTGCCGGAGAAAAAAATTCTTCAGGGAGTCGATAAAGTTTCCCTGCGTGAACTGGACGAGAAATTCGGAAAGGAGGCAGCAATAGCGGTGGGATGGGCGAAAAGGAAGGGGTGGTGCGAGATAGTGAAGGAGGGCGATGAGAAATTCCTTGTTGTGACAGAAAAGGGGAGGGAGGAGGCGAAGAAAAAGCAGCCGGAGGAGGAGGCGCTTGAAAGAATAGAAGGGGGCGACATCGACATAGACGAGGAACTGCTATCCATCCTCAAAAAAAGGAAGGCGATAAGGGAGAGGGAAAGAATCGTCAGGAATATAATCTTAACTGAGGAGGGATGGGATGTATATAACAAGGGGATAACCATTGAGGAGGAGATTTCTCAACTAACACCGGAGATGATAAAAAGTGGGGAGTGGAAAAACAAGAAATTCAGGAAATATGACGTGAGGGCATTTGCTCCCTCCGTATATCCTGGAAAACTTCATCCCCTTAATCAGCTCATCGAAAAGATAAGAAGAATATTTGCCGAGATGGGGTTCACGGAGATAAAGGGGAGTTATGTGGAGTCCTGCTTCTGGAATATGGATGCGTTATTCATCCCGCAGGATCATCCTGCACGGGACATGCAGGACACCTTTTACTGCAGAAGGCCGTCCACCATTGATGTGGAGGACTCACTCATAGAAAAAATAGCGAGGGTGCATGAGGATGGAGGCGAGACAGGTTCAAAGGGATGGGGATACAAGTTCAACAGAGAGGAAAGCAGAAGGGCACTTCTCAGAACCCATTCCACGGTGAACACAATAAGATATCTCGCCATGCACCCCGAGCCGCCGGCAAAGGTTTTCTCCGTCGAGAGGGTTTTCAGAAGGGAGAGCATAGATTCCACCCATCTTCCGGAGTTTCACCAGGTGGAGGGGATAGTTTATGAAAGAGATGCAAACTTTCCCATGTTGAAGGGCATACTGCGAGAGTTCTACACCAAGATGGGTTTTGAGAATATAAGATTCAGGCCCTCCTATTTTCCCTACACAGAACCCTCTCTGGAAATAGAGGTGGAGTGGCAGGGTAAATGGATTGAACTGGGAGGAGCAGGAATATTCAGGCCCGAAGTTACGCTGCCCTTCGGTGTAAAAGAGCCGGTGCTGGCCTGGGGGCTGGGGCTGGAGAGGATGGCCATGATTATACTTGGCCTTAAGGACATAAGAATGCTTTATTTCAGCGACATATCGTGGCTTCGAGAGATGCCTCTTCTATGACTCCATTTCTTCCCTTAGATGGTGAAGCAGGTCCGTTCTTGTGACTATGCCCTCGATTTTTCCATCATCATCGACGATGGGTATGCAGCCCACCTCCTCTTCCATCATGATTTGTGCCGCCTCCTTTATGGATATGTCCCTCTTTGCCGTGACAACGTTGCTCTTCATCACATCCTTCACCAGCAGATTTCTCAGCTGATTCTGCTGCTTCCCCATGGGAAAACTCTTTTTGATGCTGGCCAGGGCAAAGGCTATCTCCTTATCAGATATGATGCCCACAACCTTGCCCTCATCCACCACAGGCAGGCGGGCCACATCATTCTCCATCATCAGGCGGCGCGCATGTATTACCCTGTCCCCCGGCTTTACGGTAATAACATTTTCCTTCATTATCTTCTCTATGCTTTCCTCGCTTTTCACAAGAGGAAGCAAATCCGCCTTGGTGACAACTCCAACAAGGGCATCGTCCACAACAACGGGAAGCATTGTTGGCCCTGGCTCACCTACACTCTTGAGAATCTCCTTTATCTCCGTATCCGGGGAAATCCTCTCAAAATCCTTTTCCATTACAGTTGAGGCATGCATGCGTGATGCAGGCACTCCCTTGCTTCTGAAACTCCCCAGCTTCTCTGCTATCTGATTATCCGTCACTATGCCCGCTATTTTGCCATCATCCAGCACGGGGAGTTTGGTTATGTTGTGCTTTTCCATAAGAGTAAGCACATGGTAGAGATCGTCCCCTTTACTCACATAAATAATTTCCTTCGTCATCACATCTTTCACTTTCATAACAAATCACCTCATCATTTCCGCACAGGATTCGCATAAGAGACGCCCATTGACATTGCGAAGACGGGTGGTGAGCATCCCGCACTCCTCGCATTTACCGGGGAAATATTTCTCACCCCTCTTGTATTCCAGTTTTTCCCTCGTGATCTCCGCCCACTCCTCCACTATGTCCATGAGAAGAGGAGATATGACCATTATGTCCCTTTCCGTGACCATCCCCACGAGTTTGTCATTCTCCACCACAGGTAATCTTCTTATCATGTGTTTCCCCATTATCCTCACTGCTTCGTCCATTCCTGCATCTGGGGAGATGGTGATGAGAGGGGAACTCATGATTTTATCGACAGTGACATCGGCAGGATTTTTTTCCTCGGCCACAATTTTCCTCAGTATGTCGCTCTCTGTAAGAATTCCTGTGGGCTTCCCGTTCTCCACAACTATAATGCTGCCCACCTTCTCACTTTTCATCTCCTTGGCAGCATCCAGCACACTTGCCTTGCCGTTTATTATCACGGGATTATAGTTCATTATGTCCCTTATGCGAACTCTCTCCATCAATAATGAAATATTTCGGGAATAAAAAATGTTTGCATGGTATCTACGCAACCCTATCTTAAAATGAAAATGGACCGGGCGGGATTTGAACCCGCGACCTCTTGCTCGCGAAGCAAGCGATCTTCCACTGATCTACCGGCCCCTTAGTGTGTTAAAATAAATCCGTATATATCTTTTATTCAATGGATATGTGGGAAATGCCCTCATCATCCTCGTACACCCTTATTATGTGCTCCATCGCCTCCTTTATCTCATCTATGTGGGTTATGAGTATAATCTGTCTGAACTGCTTCTTCAACTCCGCCAAGGCATTGAGTATGTTTTTCCGCCTTTCTCTATCCTGGGAGCCGAATATTTCATCCAGAGCGATGAACTCGAAGACCACATCGGAGCGCTGCACTATCAACTCGGAGATGGCAAGGCGGAGGGAAAGGTTGGCAACATCCTTTTCCCCTCCTGAAAACCTGTCAAGCTCAAATTTTTCCCCCCTGTCATATATCAATATGTTGTAGTTGTCATCTATCTCTATTTCCTTGTATTTCCCATCGGTGAAGAGGGAGAGAAAGTGGGATGCGTAATGGGAGAGGAGTGGCCCTATTTTTGATATGAGATAGTTTTTGAAATTGTTGAGGAGGCCTGTATCCCTGTCCCCAGCCAGAGTTTCAAGCATTCCAATCTGTTTTCTCATCTCCTTTATTTTATCCCTCATCTCCTTCTGCTCCTCCATCTCCTCCTCAACTTTTTTTATCTCCGCCTCCACCGTTTCTATCTTCCCCTCTATGCGGGTTATCTCCACATTTATGGAGTTAAGGAGATTTATGGCCTCCTCATATTCCCTCTCCACCCTCTCATATTCCTCGGGAATAAAGTTGATTTTTTCAATTTCTCTCTCGCATTCGGCAATTTCCTCCCCAATCTGTTCTATATCCTTCCTCAGCAGTTCCATCTCTTCCCGAAGGGAAGGTATTTTGCTTATCTCTCCTTCCAGCACTATGGCTTTATCCTTCAGTTTCTCCACCCGCTCCAGGTCAGAAACCAGTTTTTGATAGGTGTTTTCATCAAACACAAATTCTCCTAGCAGAGAAATTTTCCTTTTCATCTCCTCCCTTTTTGCCCTCTTCTCCTCTTTATTTTCCATATATGACTTTATTTTTATCACAATGTTGCCCCGCTCCCTCACCTCCTCTTCCTTTTCCCTCTCCGTTTTCTCCGCTTCCATCTCTCTTTCCCGGAGCGCCTCCAGTTCTCTGGTTAAGGCCTCCTTCTCTTCCTCCATCCTCCTCATTTCCTTCTCAATTTCAGAAATTTCTCCCACATATTCTTCAAGAATCTCCTCATACACCTCTCCCAGAGGCCTTCCACAGGTGGGGCAATTGCTCTCGGGCCCCAGATTTTCCATCTCTTCCCTCTTCCTTTCCATCTCCTTCTTCCTTCTCTCCAGTGATTTTATCTCTGCCCCTATCCTTTCCCTCTCCATTTCCATCGCTTTTATTCTGCCCTGAATCTCCTTTCTTTCCTTTCTTACCCTTTCCAGCGCCTCCTCCTCTGCCATGCCTTCCATTTGCTTTTCCAATCTCTGTATTGTCCCATCCAGATTCTTCAACTCCTCCTCAATCTCCTTTATCTGCTCCTCCAGACTCTTTCTTTCCAGATAGGCCCTCCTCGCCTCCTCCATCTGCTCTTTCTTCTCCTTCAATTTCCTGTACTCCTCCACATATATCTTCAGACGGGCATACTCTTCCTCCTTTGCCGTCAGCTCCTCCAGTTCCTTTTCTTTCTTCATCGCCATCCTTTCCTTTCCTTCCTTCCTTTCCCTCAGAATGTTCCTCTTTCCGTCCAGTTTCTTGAATTTCTCCGCCTTTTCCCTCTCCTCCCTCCTCCTCTCCTCTGCTTTCCTCTTCGCTTCCTCCGCCCTCTCCCTGCTCTGATACAGTTCCTCCGTTCTTTTTACGTACTCCTCCCTTTTCTTTTTCAATTCCTCCCTTGTCCTTTCAAGTTCCTCCATATCCTTCAGATTCTGCTCGAGATATTCCACGCTCCTCTCCATGCTTCTCCTGTCCTCTCTCACCCTCTTTATGGCGTCATCCAGCACGTCTATGCCGAGCATCTTCATCATGCTCTTTTTCCTCTCCCCGGGCTGTTTGTTTGATAGGGCGTTGAGCTCCTGCTGCCTTGCCACTATGGATGTGTAAAAGGAATCATAGTCCATGCCGAGCATCTTCTCCAGGTATTCTGTTACGCCTTGAGTGGAGGATGCGGTGATTCTTCCATTCACCTTCACCCTTGCATCCGTGGAGTTTCTGGTTATCATGCGGAAGACCTCATACACATTTCCCCCCATTTCAAAAACCAGTTTTACCCAGCACTCTTCATTAGGAGAAGCATTTTGCCTCTTTATCATGTCCTTCTTTGTTCTTGCCGCTCGGTTGCCGTAGATGGCCCATCCTATCGCCTCTATAATGGTGGATTTACCGGCTCCATTGCTGCCCACCAGCCCCATTATGCCCTCGGGAAAATTTATCTCAGCATGTTTGAACTTCCTGAAATTGTGGAGTTCCATGGATATAAGCCTCAAGAACTCACCTCCGAGAGATATTTGAGGGCAAGTTTCTCTATTTCCTCTCTATCGTGCTCAATAGGCACCTGTTTGATAAACTCCTTCCATTCCTCTTCCAGGCTACCAATTCTGCTCCTCCCCATCAATTCCTGCTCCATCTCCTTCAGGTCATAATCTATCTCGAAGTGAAGGGCGGGGGAGGCAACCCTCTTTATCCTTTCCCAGGAAATCTGTTTGTATTTTCCCCTTTCGATTCTGGCGAGTCTCACCCTTATTATTTTATCCTCTATCTCCCCACCAAGTTTTTCGATTATGGCCTTCTCCACCTCCTCAGCAGTAAGAGAAGAGCAATCTATGGTCCCCATATCGAGCATCTCCCTGGCGTTCACGGGTACAAAATTTGTTTTTAGGCTATCGCCAATCTCCACCACGTAGAATCCCTTTGTTTCCCCCGCCTCCTTAAATGAAAAATGCTCGGTGGAGCCAGAATAGAAGGAGTTTGCCGTTACCTCCGTTGCCCTGTGATAATGCCCTAAGGCGATGTAATCAAATGCTGGGGAGAGATAACCCGCCGGCACCACCTGCTCGTTGAAGTCTCCCCTGGTGTAGCTGAAATCCTTTATCCCCATCACCCCCACGTGAAGCACCATTATGTTTACTCTCCCCTCTTCCGGGGTGGCCTCCTCTATATTCTTTTTAAGTTCATCAGTGGAATGGCAGTGGGGAACTGCATGTATTTTTGCATCTCCTATCTCAATAACCTCCAGTTTCCCTCGGTAAACAGGGTAGATGTTATCAAGATGCTCAAATAATCTGAAAACGCTTCCTGTCTCCCTCAATTTGGGCGTTTCGTGATTGCCGGAGATGATTATGGTGGGAATCTTTGCTTTAGAGAGGCGAAGCAGTTGCTGAAGGGCAAAGTAGATGGCCCTGTTGCTGGGCCTTATGGTGTCGAAGAGGTCGCCCGCATGGATGAAAATATCTGGTCTGTGCTGGAGGGCATAATCTATCACCTCTTTGAAGGCATTGTAGGTGTCCATCTCCCTCTGGTTTATGCCGTTGTCAGCAAGCTTATGGTAAGCGGAATAGCCAAGATGGGTGTCGGCGACATGCAGAATCCTCATTCAATTTGATATGCATTCATCCCTTTTAAAATTTTGAGGGCAAATTCTTTTAACGCATTTCCCATAAAAATAGCATGTATGTAAGCGTGGTGGGCGGAGAGAACTGCAGCCCCGAGATATATGAAATGGCGGAGGAGGTTGGAAGAAGGGTGGCAAGAATGGGCGCCGTCCTCATAACAGGAGGCAGAGGGGGTGTTATGGAGGCTGCCGCCAAGGGGGCAAAGGAGGAGGGTGATGTGACCATAGGCATTCTTCCCGGAGAGGACAGGGAGGAAGGAAACCCGTATCTCGATTATGTAATAGTTACAGGGATAGGTTACGCAAGAAATGCCATGGTTGCCATGAACGGGGATATAGTGATAGCGGTGGATGGCCATTACGGCACTTTATCGGAGATAGCATATGCTCTCGAATTTGGAAAAAGAGTGTATGGGCTGATGACCTGGGAGGTTGGAGTGAAGAATTTCAACAACGTGGATGAGCTCTTTGATGAAATCAAAAGAGACATGCTGGGCAATTAATGCATCATGGCTTCCTCCATGAGGGCATCTCTGATGACTCTGGTGAATATTTCAAAGCCCACGGAGCGCGGTATGACATCGATGGCCCCCGCATTTAGCAGCTGCTCCGCTTTATGGGTGCCGTAGAAGGCGGTGAAGCCATATATCCTCGCCTCAGGATCTATTTTCATTATTTCTCTCGTTGCTTCCACTCCATCCATTATCGGCAATCCTATATCCATGACAACCAGATCGGGCCTTCTTCCTGCCCTGGTTAGCTCCTCGTATTTTCTTACTCCTTCCAGCCCGTTGGAGGCGAAATGCAGCTCCACCCCCAGAGTGGATAACCATTTCTCTATTAAATCCTGAATGAGCTTGTCGTCCTCAACAACCAGGATTATGGGTGGGTTTGATAGCATAATGCTATCAAAATGTAAAAGAGTTTATAAATGTTTCGGTTAAGTCGGAAATTGTGGATTTATGGCGCTGGAACAGTATAACAAAATTTTAATGGCTTTAAAGATGGCTTTAAAGAAACATTATATTTGTTTCCATCTTTTGCTTCCCATGAATAAATTCCTCACCCGTATGAAAGAACTTTTCTATATACCGGAGAATGAGTGGAAGGAAGTGGATAGGCTTATATATGGAATGGATGACTATTTCCTCTACAGCAGAGTGGAGGCGGAAGAGACAAGAAACAGGGCCATAAAGGAGGCGTTCCATCATCATTACAACAACAATCTCTTTTACCACAATTACTGCAAGGATAATGGTGTTTCACCCGATGACATAAAGGGAGAGGAGGATTTTTCAAAAATCCCCATGCTTCCCGACACCTTCTTCAAGGATTATCCCGGTGAGGAGCCGAGGAAGCTGTATGAGTGGTTATACACCGTTTCCTCAATCGACATAGGTGATTATGACTTCAGGGGCAAATCCCTCAACGAATTCTTCTCCTGGGCTGAGAAAAAACTTAATGGACTCGTTACCCATTCTTCCGGCACCACAGGAAAGTTCAGTTTTATGTTTAGGGATGTGGTTACCAGAAAAAGAAACTTCTACGCCGCCGATAAAGTGCTGCTATTCTCCATCTTCCCGCCAGATGACAATGCCCATGTGATATATCCCGGACCGGTAAAAACATATCTCACCATGGGGAGATGGGTTGCCGAGGGCACAAAGGTGGCAGACGATGATCATCGCCATTTCCTCACAGAGAAGGAGTTAACCATGGATGTAATAAAAATCATGGCGGGGCAGATAAACGGAATAAAGGATAAGATGAAACTCTTGGTGATACAGAAGGCGATGAAGAAAGGGCAGATGAAATTGCTGCGCCTGCTGGAGGAGATGGATAAAAAGGGAGAGCAGATGTACATGATAACATTTCCCTTTCAGCTGTACGACCTCATGAATATAATGAAGGGAGAGGAGGTTTATCTCGACATGGGAAGAAGCAACTCCGTTATCATCACAGGAGGTGGATGGAAGATACATGAAGGTATGAAAATTTCTCCTTCAGAAATGGCGAGCATGGTGAAGGAGTATTTCGGCATAGGTGAGGAAAATTACAGGGATGTCTATGGTATGTCGGAGATGAACGGCCTTGCCCTTGAATGTGAGGCAAGATACAAGCATATTCCGCCTTGGATATATCCCATGGTCCTGGATGAAAACTACGAACCGGTCGGATATGGAGAGGAGGGAAGATTCGCATTCCTTGACCCTGCCGCCAACAGCTACCCCGGCTTCATTATTACCGGTGACAAGGTCAAACTTCTGGAATCCTGCCCCGAATGCGGAAGGGAAGGCATTGTTATAGACGGAGAAATAACAAGGATGCGGGGGGCGGAAGCAAAGGGATGCGGCAACCTGATGAGGGAGCTTATGGTTGAGAGCATGAGGTGATTGAAATGAAATGGGTGAGAGAGAAGATGGATCTGGGCGATATACCCCCACCGACCATAGTTAGAAATCTGCTGAAGACGGTGGCGCCGCTTTCATACGCCATAGCCAGGAATCCCAGAAGCATGGTTAAGAATGTGGGCGCATGGAAAAGGAGATTGAGGGCGGGGATGGCTCCGTGGAAACATCTGGAGGATGAGAGCGAATACAGCAGCACAAGAATGCTGGAAATAGAGGATTTCGATTCCCTTCCAGATGTGAGCAGAGAGAAATATCTTCGCCCCACCCGGTTATGCCAGTGTGATAACAAAAATATAAGGGCGCTCGCCAGAAAGTTTGGGGCTGGAGAAATAAGCACTGAGGAGTATCTCAGAAGAATCTATTACTTTGTCAAAAATCAAAAATATCTCATATTTAAACCCATGGGAGGGGCAACGGGCACATTAAAAAGTAAAGGGGGCGTATGCTTGGATCAGATGTCTCTCTTTATAGCACTTGCCAGGGCGGCGGGCATAAAGGCCAGATATCGCCTGTATGCCTTTACCCCGGTAGATGAACTGGTGGATGTCATGCTTAAGGATGACCCCGTGCTGATGGAAACGTATCAGATGCTCGGATTTCTGGATTCACTCCATGGATGTGCGGAATTTTATATAGGCGGCAGATGGATTCAGCTCGATCCCACCTTCTCGGATTATCTGGAGGCAGGAATGGGGCTGCCCATCTCGAATTTTAATGAGCCACCTTCATGGGGTGTGAGGGTGCCGGATAGGGATATAATCATGGAGGGGTTGCCCCGAGGGCTTAATGCTTCCTTAGTATCCCTTGCCCTCCTGCTCAGAAATACGGTTGATGAGGTGAATAAAAAACTCGACGAGATAAGGGAGAAGGGAAAGGAAATACTGGAAGAGATTGGTGTTGAGGAGTACAACAGGAGATTAAAGAGGAAGGGTGCTGCCATAAAACTGCCAGATGTGGATGAGGTCAGAAAGTTCAGGGAGAAAATGGCGCTGGAAAAAATTTCCTAAGTATTTATAAGTAACAATTGCATTTTATTCCATTGAACCCTGTCAAAAAGATACTCTGGTGGCTGCTGGCGGGCACAGCAGGGGGCATAAATAGGGGCAGAATCCTCGAGGAATTAACGAAGAACCCCATGAATGCCAATGAGCTGGCAAAAAAACTGGACATGGACTATAAGACGGTGAGACATCATCTCAAAATACTGGAGAAAAACAGTTTGATTTCCTCCATGGGGGAGGGCTATGGAAAAATGTATTTCATCTCCGAGATTCTGGAGGAGAACATATCCCATTTCAGAGAGATTTGGGATAAAATTGGGAAAAATAAAATAAAGGGAGGAGGGATGAGATAGTATGAAAAGAGGAGTAGCTCTTGTGATAACGCTTGCCATCATCTTCAACATGGTTGCAGGTATGGCATATGCTGCCACCCATGAACCACCAAGCAATGGCCAGAGATGGCAGGATTTGATGAGGGCGAAATTTGGCACATCTCTATTTAAAACCATCTACATTGCGGCAGTGCTGATAAACGTCATACTTCTTTTTGTTGTGTTGGTGATATACATATCGAGCTATAGGAAGACAAAATCGTCCTTTACCCTTGGCCTTGTATTCTTCATAGGTGTTCTTTTGCTTCAGCGACTCCTGCTTTTTGTGTTCCCTCTGATACCTCCCTTCTTTGAAACCTTTGCTCTCCTGATTCTGCTGATGCTCAGTATTGAATGAGGCATGGCATGTAATATTTAAATATGTCCCAAAAATTAATATCTGAGAAATGGAGGATGTGAAAGATTTAATAGAAAAAGCCATGGATCTCTCCCCCCACGGGATGATGGTGGTGGAGGGGGAGCAGATAAAGGCGGTCAACCGGGAGGCGGTTATTCTTCTTGATGCAGGGGATGCGGAGAGAATAGTAGGTAAAAGATGGAGAGATTTTTTTGCCGACATAAATGTGATCCAGACAACAAAAAAGACAAAAATCCTAACACTTAAGGGAGAGGAAAGAGAGGTAAGGGTGCTGTTTTCCTCTCTTCTTCATGGAGGGGATGAGTACATGCTGATTATTTTTCAGGAGGAGAGTAGCGATGATATTGAAAAAATTCGTCAGCATATCCTCATTTCCCTTGCCAGAAAATTGAATGAACTCCAGATATTCTATGATATAGGGGTGCTGGCGAGAGAGGCAAAATCTGTAGAGGGTTTTATGCAGAGGATTGTTACCCTAATCCCCAAAATGATGCAGCATCCCGAACTCGCCTATGCCAAAATACTTTTCAGGGGAAAGGAATATGCCACAGATGGTGCAGAGGGGGAAAGAAAAATAAGAGAAAAGATTGTGGTAAATGGAATAGAGGAGGGTTATCTGGAGGTGGGCTATATAAAGGAGCCCCCTGAATATGATGAAGCAGAGTTCCTCCCAGAGGAGGAGAAGGCGGTAAAGGAAGTTGCAATCAAAATAGGAAATATGGTTTCTCTCACAGAGATGAGAGAGGAGATGGAGAGAAGCAGAATGTATTTCCAGACAATTCTGGAAAAGAGTTCCGATATAACCATGGTGGTGGATGAGAATGCTGTTATAAAGTTCATAACTCCATCCATAAAGGAGGTTCTTGGTTTTCAGCCAGAGGAAGTAATCGGGAAGAGCGCCCTCTCCTTTATCCATCTGGAGGACATGGATGCATGTATATGGCAGCACAGGAAAATGCTGGAAAATCCTTCCAGAGCGATACGTGCGATGTACAGAATCCAGACCAAGGAAGGAGAATGGAAATTTGTTGAGATTGTTGGAAGGAATATGCTCGATGATCCAGCCATTAATGGCCTGATATTCAATTTCCATGACATAACGGAGAGGGTTATGGTGGGGAAAAAACTGGAGGAGAATGAAAGGAAGTTACGTTCCATACTGGATGCCACCCATGATATGGTTCTCCTTGCGAGTGTTGATGAGACCGATTTTGGAAAAATACTGGAAATAAACGATGCCATGGCAGAATCCCTCGGAAAATCAAAGAGCGAACTCAAGGGAACCAACATAAAAGAACATCTGCCTGCAGATGTATACGAAAAAAGAACAGCAAAGGTATTTGAAGTTATGAAAACAGGTAGGCCGGTTGAATTCGAAGATACGAGGGCAGGAAAATGGTTCCACAATGTTTTCTACCCGATTTTTGATTATGACGGAAAAGTAAAACAGATCGCCATTTTTACCAGAGATATAACACTGGAGAAAAAAATGATGGAGGAGCTGGAGAGAAGCAGAATATATTTCCAAACGTTGCTCGAAAAGGGATGGGACGTGGTAATGGTGCATGATGAAAATGCGGAAATAAAGTATGTTACATCTTCTGTGGAAAAAATCATGGGTTATTCACCAGACGAGGTTATTGGTCGTTCCACTCTGGAATTTGTCCACCCCGAAGATGTCGATATAGCGATGAATGCTCTTAAGAATATGCTCTTCCAACCCAGTGAGGCTTTTCATGACTTTTTGAGGGTGAAAAATGCAAGAGGAGAATGGAGAACCGTGGAAATAAATGCCAGAAATTTGCTGCATGACCCCATAGTAAGAGGGATAGTCATCAACTATCGAGATGTCACAGAGGAAAAGGAAATGGAGAACTTATTAAAGGAAAGCGAGAAAAGATTCAGGGAGGTTATGGAGAATGCCAACGAGTGGGTATGGGAGGTAAATACTGAAGGCCTCTATACCTACTCCAACAGTGCGGTGAAAAAAATACTCGGCTATTCCCCGGAAGAGGTGGTGGGAAAGAAGCATTTTTACGATTTCTTCCATCCTGAGAACAGAGAGGAACTCAAGGAAAGGGCCTTCGAAATATTCCGGGAGAAGAAACCATTTGTGGACTTCCTCAACAGAAACATGCACAGAAATGGCGAGGAGAGATGGCTACTCACCAGTGGTGTGCCGATACTCGATGGAGACGGAAATCTTGTTGGCTACAGAGGCGTGGATATGGACATCACCGCCATCAAGGCGGCGGAGGAACGGATAAAGGAACTGAATCAGTATCTTGAGGCACTCATAAATAACGCAAACATATGGATAAACACTCTCGATACTGAAGGAAATGTTATTCTGTGGAACAGGGCGGCTGAGGCAATAAGCGGTTACACCATGGAGGAGGTTGTGGGTCACAACAGAATATGGGAATGGCTTTATCCAGATGAGGAGTACAGAAATAAAATTTTGAATAAGGCGAGGGATATAATAGAGGGCAGAGAAAAGGTGGAGGATTTTGAAACCACTATAGTAACAAAGGATGGGAGGGAGCGAGTAATATCCTGGTATTCAAAAAATATAGTGGTCGATGACACAATCATTGGCTCTGTGGCCGTTGGGATGGATGTTACGGAGAAAAAGATGATGGAGAGGGAAATGAAAAAGTTCAAGAGAATTGCCGATACGGCTCAGTATGGCGTCATCATTCTCAATGATAGGGGAAAGATAACCTACATAAATGAATATTTTGCATCCCTCCATGGATATAAACCGGAGGAACTCATTGGAAAATCTCTTGGCAACATAGTCCCTGAGAAAAGTGTAAAGCAAATTCCGGATGCAAGAAAGAGATTTCTGGAAAAGGGGTATCTGGAACCCATGGAGGTTTTCCATAAAAGAAGGGATGGAAGCATATTTCCTGTTCTGGTGGCGGGCTCTCTCATAAGGGAGGAGAAGAATGTTTATTTTGCCCTCACCTACATGGATTTGACCGAGAAGAAAAAGATGGAGGAGGTGATAAAGGAGAAGGAAAAACTTGCCGCTCTGGGGCGGCTTGCGGCGGTGATTGCCCATGAAATCAACACGCCTCTGTCCAACATAGCAGTGACGGCTGAATATCTTGCCTCCATATCAGAAGAGAAGGAAGAGATGGAGATAATAAGGAGGGAGGTGAATAACATCGCCTCCATAGTGAGGGACATTCTCAATTTCTCCAGAAAGGAAATAAGAGAGATGACAGAATTCGATTTGAAGGCGGTGATGGATGAGGCGATTGAGAAGGTGAGAAGAACATGCTACATGGAGGGGGTAATCATACAGAACAGAATGAATCCATGCATTTTTAGGGGAGATAGGCAGAGGATAATGGAGTGCTTTGTGAACATAGTAAAGAATGCGGTTCTTGCCAGAGAGGAGGGAAAGAAAGGTCATTATGTGATAGTGGAATGTGAGGAAGGGGAGAAAATAAAAATCATGGTGAGGGACAACGGCACAGGTATGAGCAAAGATGTTCTTAAAAACGCCATGAAACCGTTCTTTTCAACCCGCCCGGCAGGGGAAGGAAGTGGATTGGGGCTATTCATATCAAAGTGGATTGTGGAGGCGCATAAAGGACGCATGGAGATTGAAAGCGAGCCCGGGAAGGGAACGGAGGTCAGAATAATCCTTCCGGGAGGTGGAGAATGAATCTGCTGGTGGTGGACGACAACCCGATATTTGTTCAGCAGGTGAAGAAGTATCTCTCCATGAAAAATTATACCGTGGATGGCGCCACAGGAGGGAAGGAGGCAAAGAAAAAGATGAAAAAAGATGCCTATGATGTTGTAATTCTCGATCTCAAGATGCCAGATATCCACGGTATGGAGATAATAAAATGGGCCAGGGAGGAGGGCATGGATGTGGATTTCATAGTTGTGACAGGATATGGAGAGGTGGGAAGTGCTGTGGAGGCAATGAAACTGGGGGCGGCCGATTACATAGAAAAACCCATAAAAATGGATAGGGTTATGGGGGCGATTGAGAGGGTGAGGGAGAAAAGAAAGGGAAAAAGTTTGAAGGAATTGCTTGTGGGCAGGAAAAGAATCCTTCTTGTGACCTCGCTGCCTCCTGAGATCATAAGAGAGAAACATTTCATCAAACCGGAGAGAACGATTTTTACAGATAGAGGAAATTTTTCCATTGATGAGATGACAAGGATAAGCGAAGATTTTAGTGGAGAAAAGGACGCCATAGTAATATTTGGCCTTGAAGGATTGATTGATAAATATGGGAGGGAGGGAGTGATAAAATACTTTAACTCCCTTCTTTCCATAACGGCCAATGGGAGTATGGCGGTCATAGTTTATAAATCACCTAAGGAAATTCTCATGCTCGAGGAGGGTATAGGGAATGTGATAATACCTGTGCTGGAGAAAATGATGGCCGCCTACAGTCACCCGATGAGGAGGGAGATAATACATCTCCTCGGAATGATGCATCCTCTTCCCTACGCCCGTATAATGAAGGAAATGGGGTTGAAACAACAATCCTCAAAACTTGCATTTCATCTTAAAAAACTTGTTTCTCTTGGAGCAGTGGAGAAGGGTGAAGGGGGCTATTATCTTTCGGATAACGGAGAGAGAATACTGGAGTTGCTGGAGATACTCACGGGACTGGAAAGGAAGGGTAAGGGCATAGTTTACTACAATGTCAACACAATTTGACATGTTTGAGTTATACGTGGATTATGTATAGTGGCCTTTACATTATGGTTTAAAAATGCCATTATGCTCCTGCTTCATGCAGGAGGTGGAGAAAAGTAAACCTCTTGTGATTATGAGGGGAGATATGACCATGTGTTCCAATTGTAAATACTGGGAGAAGGATCCAATCCCATACAACGGGATTTACTTCGGATTATGCAAAATAGACGGTAAAATAAAATATGAATTTCATGTGTGCGATTTTAAGGACATGATTATTCAGTAGTCCTGCCATTCGGTGAGGAGATAGGTGAAGCTGCCCAAGATTGTGAAATATCCATAGATGGTTGTCTCATAGGTTTCTCCCTCATATTCATAACTTATGGTTGCCTCCACCAGGCATTTTCCTAGCCCCCATGCAGGCACAATAAGTTGCCGAAGAGATTTTCCTCCAACCTCCTTTATATGGTCCAGCCATGTTCCCCCCAGAAAAACAATGCCGGAGATGCTCAACTGTTTGATGAAGACGTTATGAATGCTTTCATTTTCCTTGTTCCAGACGAGAATGACGAAACCCCAATCAATCCATGCAAAATGAATTTCCACATCTGGCTGGCCGATATTTTTTGCATTTGAAATGGGAAATGGTGAAATAATAAGAAGGGCAAAAACAAGAATGCAGATGATACCGCCTTTCATAATATTCATTCCGTAGGATATTTATAAACCTTATGCAGGGGGTGGGATTTGAACCCACGAAGGCCTGCGCCACAAGGCCCTGAACCTTGCGCCGTTGACCGCTTGGCTACCCCTGCAGGACTTACTATGAAAAAGGAAATGGGATTTAAATATTATCTATTCCTCTTCACCCTCAAGTTTTCTGTACTTCCTGTAAATGAGAAAGATGAGCAATAAAATTATGATTGCCGCGATTACGCCAAGAAGAATGGACTGGGTTTTTGTTTTGCTTCTCCCTCCCACATCCTTTTCCATGGTTTCGGCATCAATACAGTATATGCTCCCCGCTGCACTGAAGAATATCTTTCCAGAGGTTGCCACTATGTTGGAGAGGGGTGTGGTTATATAGTTGTATGTTCCCTCTATTTCATAGGCCGGCGCAAAGCTGAATTCCACCTCTCCATTGCTTTTATTTATGGCATACATTCTCCCGTCGGTGGAGGAAGCATATATCATGTCCCCATATTCCTCTATATCGCTCACAGAACCATTGCAGCTGAATATCCATAAAATGCTTCCATCATCGCCCATGCAATATACATTTCCGTCGTAGCTGGATGCGTATATCCTGCCATCGTCTTCTTCCACATCCGATATGCACCATCCCGCTCCCCGCTTCCATTTTATGTTCCCATTGCTATCAAGGCAATACACATTTCCATCGGCACTTGCCACATAAGTATCGCCTCCAATCTCCACATCCGCTATTTCGCCCCCTGCCGTAAAGTTCCATTCTGGGGCGATGAGGCGGTCTCCATATGCCATGTATATGCCCTTATGGTAGGCAAGCAGATTTGCCCCCCTCGGAAATATCTCTTTATCCGCATACACTCCTTCCCCATCTGCAATGTAAATTTTTCCGTCTCCCTCCAGTATATCATCTCCTCCTCTCCCGCTCCATACCTGCTCTCCATTCGGGGAAAAGGCATAGGACTTGTTGGCGGTGATGACATATAATGCATCCCCCACATATGCATCCTTTATGTCTCCATCGAGTTCTCTTTTCCAGAGCATGCTTCCATTTTCATTCATGGCATAGAGCATGTCCTTATATGCCGCGTATATGTTGCTGCCATCGGTGAACATCCTTGCTCTCTCATAATTCATTCCCCCGAGCTCATAACTCCATAGCAGCCGGGCATTTCTTCCCTTTCCCATATTCCCCTTTTCATACTCTGGCTCAAACCCGTAGGGGACACCATATATTTTAACCCATCCTGCAGGGGGCACATCTCTTACCCCCTTCAGTTTGCTGAGAGATGAGGTGTTCCACACATAGGTTGGATTCCCCCAGAATGCCCAGAGGGTGTTGTTGAATATCATTCTGCCATCCGTTATCTTGCAGTCTGTGGTGAAATCCGTTATGGGGGGCGTGCTCATTATCTTTTTTACCACATCGACATCTATTTCTCCATAGTACTTATTCCCCAGTTCCTCAAATTTTATGTCTCTGTCTGAGGGGGTATAGAAGAGGGTGTAGTACTCATATCCGCTGGTGTTGAGCAGCATATGTGCAAGCCTGAAGATGGGCGCCTTAATTATCTCATACCCGAGTATGTCCCTTCTCACCCAGAAATCGAAGGGATTATTGGCGCTCCATAAAAAGCCGTTGCTTTTTCTTATGACATTGTAGTGATAAAGCCCGAATTCCAGAAGGGCAATCTCGTTGGCCTCCGCATCTGCTATGAGCCACTGGGCATTCATGACGCCCGTATTTTCCGTAAGAAGGTAGCGAATGACATCATCTATGGTGTCGCCATACTGAATCGCCATCCTTGCCCTTATGGCAAGGGGCAGCCCCTTCAGCCGGTACACTCCCTGGATGAAGGTTGTTTCCACCATGGCAAGCCCCACATCGTTCTGCCAGTAATCTTCATCGCTCCAGATGTAGCCGGGGGATGTGGCTATTATAAGGCGGTGTCCCTTGCTGGGTTCTATGTCCAGTATGACATTCCATCTCTGGGCTATGTAGTAGGAGTACCACCATCCACCGCACCATACGGAATCGCTTATCACAATTCTGCCGTCCTTTGTGGCGTCGCCGACGGTCGCAAACCCATTGCAGTGGTGCACAGGATAAAAGGCAGAGGCAAATTCCATCTCCTTTCCCGCAAGGGACGGGCATACGGAGGAAAGGGAATGAAAGACATCCTTGAGCATGTGGAAGCTCTTCGTCGGATTCACCAGAATGCTCATAAGTTCATACATCTCATTGAGAGTGAGCACGTCTTCATATGTTATGGGATCCCCGTATATCTCCACACCCCGGGCGCGGGCGCCATCCGCTATTCCTCTTATTTCCTCCCGGTATTCCTCCGGATAATAGGGCCAGAAGATTTTCATGGAGAGTTTTTTGCATTCATTCCACCATTTTTCGGATAATTCCTCATATTTGGAGGAGTTTTCATCTATGGGAAGGTATTTAATCATCACGGGGCAGTTGTGGATGATGTTGCTCCATCTGTAAATCATATCTGCTATCTCCGCATAGAGAAGGTAGCCATGCTGGTATCCCCGCTCGTAGGGTTCGCCCTCTATGTGAAGGTAGATGAAACCATTGACGTTGTAACGGCATGCGTTTTCGTAGGTGCCGTTGTTGTCCACCTCTATGGCATAATTGAGGGGAGAGATGAAAGCGAATACAATCAGCAGGGAGAGCAACTTCATGTTATTGTATTGGATGGATTTTTATAAATGTTGGGGGAGGGCAAGAAGAAGATTGTATACATCCCCGACATTTTTCATGGAGAAAAGATATTTTTGTTTGCCCGTGACTATGTAAAGTTTTTTTCTAACGCCACCTTCAATTCCCATATCCACTATCTCCGTTCTATGGAATATGAATTCCTTCCTCCCAATAAGAGAGCGAAATATTATCCTATCTCCTTTAACTATAAAAAGTGCCCGGTATCTTTTTCCTTCCGTGCTTCATAACAGCCTTCCTTTCAAGCATTGCCCCTCTTTCATATGTTCTGTCCACATTGTTAAGGGAGGGGAGAAATAAAGATTTTTTCCGCCTTCGTTGCCATTATGGATGATTTTGTATCAAAAAATTCAACCTGTTTGCAAATATTTCATAATTTCAATTTTTTCTCCACTCCATATGGCACGACCGAAATATTTAAAAACACCCTATACATATATGTAGTGGAGGGGTTGGGGATGCAGAAAGAAGAATTGATCCAGTTGCATGCTCTGCTGCTGCAGATAAAGAATGAGCTGGAGAAGCAGCTGGACGGGAAAAACGGTGCGTTTAAGGAATATGAGAAGCTGGGCATATACCCATACCACATACATAAGTCAAAGAGTGCCCACAAAAAGGCAATATTTGTGCTTGGAAAAGAGATAGCAAGGGTGTTCTCTTATGACCGATTCTCCGAGATGGGGAGAGTGGCACAGCGATTCGAGAGACTAATCGCAAAAGTTTAAATAGAAACAGAACTTTAAACTGCATGAGATACGGGGTTGCAGTGTTAATTGCTGCGCTGTTAGTGTTCACTGGGGCAGGATTTCAGAGAGTTTCTGGCGAGGACGGGATATCAATAGTGCCATACGGCGAGTACTGCATGGTGCATCTCAACAATGCCAGCTATGCTCTCAGTTCTGGCTATCCAATTATTCCATATTATGTCAGGGAATACGTTCTTCCATTCGGGAGCAAGGTAGAAGGGATAGATGTAAAAGCCAGGGACGTGGAGTCCATTTCCCTCGACAAAAAAATTATCCCCTCTCCTCCTGCCCGGATTATGGGGGAGGGCGGGAATGAGGTTATGGAAGGCGATATTTATTCCAGAGATGCCTTCTATCCCGGAACATGGTATGAATTCCAGGTCGGTGCAGGTTTGAGGAACGGAAAGCTGTCCACAATCATCACTCTATATCTTTATCCGGTGCAGTACAATCCTGCCAGAAATGTTATGGAATACGCCCATCACTTCGATGTGAATGTTGATTATGAAACGGCAAAGATTCCCTTTGTTTCTACAGATTCCTATGATTTGCTCATAATCGCTCCTGACAAATGGCTGGATGAGGTGGAAACGCTGAGACTCCATAAGGAGAGCCATGGGGTGAGAACGCTTGTGATGGGACTGAATGAAATCTACAGCAAATATTTTGGAAATGACGAACAGGAGGATATAAAGTATGCCATAAAGGATGCCCTTGATAGATACGGCATAAAATATGTTCTTCTTGTGGGGAGCGCAGACGATATCCCGGTGAGATATTCATATGCCTACGATGGCAATGAGGCAAGATTTGCAAGCGATTTATACTATGCGGACATATATGATGGAAATGGCGAATTCTCCTCATGGGATACCAACGGCAACGGGTATTATGCGGAATATGACCACAACGGGCAGAGGGACGATGTGGATGGGTATCCCGATGTATATATAGGCAGGCTGGCCTGCAGCAGCGATACGGATGTGAAAAATGTGATACAGAAAATCATCACCTACGAAAACCTGGCCAGCGGAGCGGAGTGGATGAATAAGGCCGTTGCCTTTGCCGGCGACAGCCATGATGATAACGACGGCGTTTATGAGGGAGAGGTCATAAAGGAGAAGGCATTTTCTTATCTGCCCTCCTTTGAGAGAGAATATATTTTCACATCCGATGGGACTCTCAGCAAGGCCTCCATAAAGGAAAAATTCAGCGAGGGCGGCGCCCTTTTCAACTTCGAGGGCCACGGCAACAGGGTGAGCTGGGCGACACATCCTCCGGGCGATTTCGACACCTGGCTGGGTTTCGATATAACGGATGTGGCATCCTTCTCCAACAATGAAAGAACGCCTGTTGTTATTCTGAGCGCGTGCGAGACGGGCCAGTTTGACAAAGGCACCTGTCTTGCCTGGCAACTGGTGAGAAAAAGTACTGGAGGAGGCATAGCAACATTTGCTGCGGCAGGACTTTCATGGGGGTATCTTGGCGATTATGCACCCAGCGGACTGTCTGGGTATATGGACGTGCTTCTCTGCAAAAACTTCAAGATTGGCAGTCATCTTGGAGAGATGTGGGGTAATTCCATCTCCACCTACATCATGACCCAGAGATTGAATGATGCGATACAGTACAAGACAATAGAGGAATGGACACTTTTCGGCGATCCCAGTCTGATGATAGGCGGCTATTCCTCCACCAGTCCCATAGTTTATCTGAATAAGCCCTCTGATGGCTATCTATATTTTGGAGACAGGGAAATAATGCCGACTCTCTTCGGAAAGACCATAATCCTGGGCAAGATAACCATAGAAGCGGCGGCGTACAATGTGGAAAAGGTGGAGTTTTATGTTGATGGAGAGCTGAAATATGTGGATGAGGAGGCGCCCTATGAGTATCTGCTGGATGAAATGTCCTTTGGCTCAAGAACCCTAAAGGTTGTGGGCTATGGAGAGGGAGAAGAGGTGGAAGATCAGAAGAGTGCCCTCATCTTTAACATATAGCCATGAAGCCAGCACTTACCGTTGTCGGGCATGCGGCCTACGATTACATATTCAGTGTGGAAAGGCAGCCGGGAAAGGATGAATCGGCATACATAAGGGAGTGGGGAAGATATTATGGAGGAGGCGGCGCCAACATAGCAGTGGGTTTTTCATCTCTTGGAGGAAAAGGCATTCTTTATACTGCTGCGGGAAGGGATTTTGCGAGATATGAACGGCATCTAAAAAAGAAAGGGGTGGAACTGATACTCAAAAGAAGCAATAAAAAAACACCCTCCGCCTTCGTATTCAACGATTCTGAAACCCAGAAATCCTATTTTTTCTGGGGCGCATCAGAGGAGATGGAGAATATGGAGGGGATAGAGAGCGAATATCTCCACATAGCCCCCTGTCATCCTTCCCTGGCGATGAAAATGGCGGAGAAGGCAAAATTTTTCGCCTTCGAGCCCGGACAGGATATGAGAAAATATGACAGCCGCCATCTTACTTACATGGCGGAGATGGCGGATATAATTTTCTGCAATGAGAAAGAGGTCGCCTATATAAGGAGGAGAGTCTCTCTTAAAGGAAAAAACGTCATAGTCACTCTGGGGGCCAGGGGGAGCAGAATATATGGGAGAAATGTAAAAATAAATGCAGTAAAGCCATCTCGCTTTGTCGATGCCACGGGTGCGGGGGATGCCTACAAGGCGGCATTCTGGTTTGCTTTTCTGAACGGAAATGAGATGGAAAAATGCTGCAGGTTCGCCTCCACCTTTGCCTCCTTTGTGGTCGAAAGGATGGGTGCCCAGAATTTTCCATCCCTGCAGAAAGTTATGGAAAGATATGCCAGAAATTTCGATGATACTCTTGTCTTCAGGCAGCAGTGACCATCTTTATTGAAATCACTCCTCCCATTCCCTGGAGTTTTTTGAATAACTCCTTCACCTTTCTGGCGTCTCCGGTAAAGGCTATTATTTCCAGGCAGTTGTCTCTGTTGAGATGAATGTGCATGCTGGCATTTATGATGTCATTGTAGTGATGCTGCACATCCACCAGATCATCATTTATTTTCCCATGATGCTCGTAGGTGAGGAGGATGGCACCTGATATTTTTCCCTTCAACTCAGTCCATTTATGGGCAACAATGTAGTCATGAATGGCCATGGATATGGCATGGCTTCTGTTCTTGTATCCCATCTTTTTGAATGTGCTCTCAAATTTTTTCATTATGTCCTCTGGAATGGTGAAGCTTATCCTTACTCTCTTCATGATGTCATAACATTGAAATGTAAAAAAGTATTGTGATTTTGCATGATTTGAATTAAAAAGCAAGAATTATAAATGCTGCCCTCTTTTTCCATAATGCGGGAGCGCCTTGTGGATCTTTATAATTTATCCTCTTCCTTGACTCTGGCGGGTTCTGTTGAGGATATATGCAGCATATTCTCGTCCGCCCTTCAGAAGGTGCTGAATTTTGACATATTTGCCCTTCTTCTCAAGGAGGGAAATGAACTCAGGATAGTGGAGACCCTGGGAATATATGAGCCCGGCATCCCTCTGAGACTGGACGGTGAGAAGGGAATCGTCATAAAATGTGCCAGGGAAAAGAAAACGGTTTATGTGCCGGATGTGAGCAGAGAGGAGGCGTATATAGAGGCGGCCAGCGGAATAAAAAGCGAGGTATCAGTGCCGGTGGTTTATGGGAACGATCTCATAGGGGTAATAGATGTGGAGAAGAAAGAGGTGGATGGATTTTCCAGCGATGACATAGAGATTCTGGAACTCTTTGCCAGCGTCCTGGCGGCCGCCTTCAAGAACGTGGAGTTGAAAAACAGGCTGAAGGAGGCGGAGGAGAGATACAGGGAAATTTTCGAGAATGCGGTGATGGGCATATATAAAAGCACTCCCGATGGAAAACATCTTCAGGTTAATCCAGCCCTTGCCAAGATATATGGCTATGATTCTCCCGAGAGTCTCCTTGCATCAGTGGAGGATATAGGAAAGCAGATTTATGTCAATCCAGAGATGAGAAAGGAATTTCTGAGATTGCTTGAAAGAGATGGGGAAGTGAGGGAATTCATCTCGAAAGTTTATCGCAGGGATGGCAGCATCATATGGATTGAGGAAAATGCCAGGGCGGTGAAGAAGGATGGAAAAATAGTTCACATTGTTGGGACGGTGGAGGACATCACCTACAGGAAGAAAATGGATAGCATAAGGGATGCCATGTATCACATAGCAGAGGCATCCTACTCCGCCAAATCTCTGGAGGATCTGCTTCGCTCTATTCATGAGACAGTAAAGGAACTCATGCCCGCCGAGAACTTTTTCATTGCCATCTATGAGGAGGATAAAGGGAAACTTTCTCTTCCATATTTCGCAGATGAACATGGAGAAAAGCCCGAAGAAAAGAAACTCATGAGAGGTCTTACCGGATATGTTATCAGAAACGGAAAATCCGTCCTTGTTACTCCCAAAGTTTTTGAGGAGATGGAAAGGAGAGGGGAAGTGGAAAGAATAAGCACCCCCTCGGCATGCTGGCTGGGAGTGCCGTTGAGGATGGGCAAAAAAATTGTGGGGGTAATGGCTGTTCAGGATTACAAAAATGAGAGGGCTTATGGCAATGAGGAGAGGGAGATGCTAAAATTAATATCCGCACAGGTGGCATCTGCCATAAGAAGAATAATGGCGGAGGAGGCCCTGAAGAATTCAGAAAGGAATTACAGAAGCATCTTTGAGAATTCTCCAGAGGGAATTTACCGTGTGGATATGGAGGGGAGAATAATAGAGGTGAACCCTGCTCTCGAGAAACTGTTTGGTTACACAAGAGAGGAACTGGAGAGAATGGAATTAAGGCATCTCTATAGAAACCCCCGGGAGAGAGAAATTTTTCTGGAGAAATTGAAGAAAAATGGCTATGTAAGAAATCAGGAGATTGAATATGTGAGAAACGATGGAAAGACCCTGACAGGGGTGGAGTATGCCGCCATTGTGGAGGAAGACGGCGAGAGATACATAGACGGCATAATTCATGATGTAACGGAATTGAAGGAGGCGGAAAAGGAGGCAGATTTTTACAATGCTTTGCTCAGACATGATGTGGCCAACAAACTCCAGTTAATCGTAGGATATCTCGAGCTCCTCATGGACGAGGAGCTTGGGGGAGAGGCGAAGGAGCTTGCGGGCAATGCCATGAAATCATGCCGGTCGGCACTGGAGATAATTGACAATGTGAGAAAGCTCTTCATACTCAAAAAGGAGAGCAGCAGGGAGGAGAGGGATATTGAGGAAATGGTAGATTCTCTGGTAAAGGAGTATAATGCTGAAATTGATGCCAGGGGAATGGAGGTGGAGAAGGAAATAAAAGTCAGGAAGATGAAAACCAATGAACTTTTTAAGGAGGTGATATCCAACATCCTCTGGAATGCCATAGTTCATTCAGGAGGAAGCAGGATAGTCGTAAAAACGAGGGAGGAAGAGAATCATATACTCCTTATCATTGAAGATGATGGGAAAGGAATAGATGATGATAAAAGAAGGAAAATATTTGATATGGGGTACAAGGGAAAGGAAAGCAGAGGAAGCGGTCTGGGGCTGTATCTGGTAAAGAAGATAGTGGAGGATATGAACGGGAGCATAGTGGTGAGGGATGCAGAGAACGGAAGAGGGGCTAGGTTTGAGATACGCATACCAAAATGATTTTCAATTCCCACACCCACATAGGAGATGCGTTTTTGAAGGCTCCCCACGGGATGACTATAGAGCAGTTAGTGGCACCTCCTCATGGATACAAGCACAGAATGCTTTCATCAGCGAGCCGGGAGGAGATAATTTCCGGAATGAAGAAAGCCATCGGGGTTATGGAGAAATGCGGCACAGATGTTTTCATTGATTTCAGGGAGGGCGGCGTTGACGGCATAGAGATGCTCCTGGAGGCAATGGAGGGCAGGAAAATAAGGGCCATAATAATGGGCCGCCCCTCCTCCATGAAATATAATGAGAAGGGGATGGAAAGAATACTCTCCATGGCAGATGGTATCGGGCTGAGCAGCATTTCCGACTGGGATTATGGGGAGATGGAGGCCATATCCCATCATGTAAGGGAAGCAGGAAAAATGTTTGCTCTTCATGTGAGTGAGGCAAGGAGGGAAGACATTGGCATGGTGCTGGACTTAAAGCCGGATTTCATAGTTCATCTATGCTATGCAACTGAGGAGGATATAAGTGAGGTGGTGTCCAGAGGCATAGGTGTTGTAGTATGCCCGAGGGCAAATGCTTTTTTCGGCCTCTCTCCCCCATTAAAAATTCTTCTGGAAAAGAAGGCAAAGGTAATGCTTGGCACGGACAATGCCATGCTGGTGGCGCCGGATATAAGGGAGGAGGCAAGATATGTAATCAATAACTTTGGTGTGGAGGAGAGGGAGGCATTTAAAATGATTTCTAAAACTCCTTCAGATTTTTTTGGGGAAATTTTAAAAAACCATGAGCATTCATAAACCCGATGAAAAAGATGAAGGTAAAGGATGTTATGAACAGCAATCCCATATATGCGGAGGTGCCCGGCAACAGGGAGGATGTTCTCAGAATATTCGGAAAGTATGAGGTCTCTGGAGTTCCTGTGGTGAAGGCAGGGACAAAGATTTTTGCAGGAATAGTAACAAGAAATGATATATTTAAAAATCCGGAGGAAACTCAACTCGCTCTTCTCATGAATCGAAACCCCATAGTTATATCTCCAGAAGCAAGTTTGAAAACCGCCGCAAAGATATTTTATGAAAAGAGAATTCATGGCATTCCGGTCATCAAAAATGACAAACTTGTAGGCGTTATATCGCCCACGGATATACTCAAGGTTATATCAAAAAAGGGAAAAAGGACGGTTGATGAATATCTTTCTCCTGTGTTTATTCCCATCTACACGGAGACGCCTCTGCCTGTGGTTATGAAAATATTCCGCCTCACCAACGCCTCCGCCCTGCCCGTGCTGGACGATGAGGGCAATCTTGCGGGCATAGTGGCGGACGGAGATTTATTCACCTTCTCCCACCTCAAGGAATCGGTGGTGAATTCCAATCTGGGCATAGGAGAGGATGAGGATGTGTGGACATGGGAGGGAATAAGGGACGTGATGCGCCTCTATTATGAAACATCGAAAATAGAACTTCCGCCCGTGCCCGTTGGGGAGGTGATGGTGAGGGACGTCATAACCGTGTACAGAAAAACGCCCATATCAGAGGTGGCCAAGAAAATGCTGGACAACGGCGTTGACCAGCTGCCTGTGATGGACGAGACGGATGATATAATAGGAATGGTTTATGATGTGGACCTCATGAAGGCAGTGTTAGAATGAAGGAGGAGATATATGAGAAAATAATATCTCTTGCCAAGAGGAGGGGTTTCCTCTATCCCTCCTATGAGATTTATGGAGGAGAATCGGGATTCTATGATTATGGCCCTCTGGGAACGCTTCTCAAAAACAATATAGAGAACAAATGGAGGGAATTTTATGTTATAGGCGAGGGATTTTTTGAGATCTCGACTCCAGTAATAACTCCCTATGATGTTCTGAAGGCGTCGGGGCATGTGGATGAATTCATAGATGAGATTGTAACCTGCAAAAAATGTGGGGCCAGTTTCAAAAAAGAGGATGTTGCCGGAAAATGCCCCCTCTGCGGCAGCGAGGAGATGGTGGAGGGAAAACTGAATCTCATGTTCGAAACGAGAATAGGGGCAAAAAAGCAGGAGATGGCCTTTCTGCGTCCGGAAACGGCCCAGGGCATATTCGTTGATTTTCCGTTTCTCTATGAATTTTTTCGCAAGAAGATGCCCTTCGGAGTTGTTCAGATAGGAAAGGGGTTCAGAAACGAGGTTTCTCCCCGACAGGGCATCATAAGGTTGAGAGAGTTCTCCATGGCGGAGGCGGAGATATTTTTCGAGCCGGATGAGAAAAGCCACGAGAGATTTGAGGAGATAAAGAAAGAAAAACTCACGCTCCTTACAATGGACGACGAGGAAATGGTGATGGAGGCGGGGCAGGCGGTGGAGGAGGGCATAGTGGGAAGCGAGGCCATGGCCTACTACCTCGTCCTCACCCACAGATTCCTCACAAGTGTGGGGATAGACAAAGGGAGGATAAGGTTCAGACAGCATAAGAGGGAGGAACTCGCCCATTACGCAAGAGAGTGCTGGGACGCCGAGATATTTTCCGAGAGATTTGGATGGGTGGAGTGTGTGGGGATAGCGGACCGCTCCGCCCATGACCTGGAGGCGCATATGAAGGCAACGGGCGTGGATATGAGGGCATTCAAGAAATACGATGAGCCGAGAAAGGTGAGGAGAAGGATCACCAAGCCGAAGATGAATCTGCTTGGCAGGGATTTCAGAAAGAAGGCCGTTAAGATTGCGGAGGAGCTGAAAAAGGTTGATGTGGATGGAGATATGGAGAATGTTACGGTAAACATTGATGGGGAGGAGATGAAAATAGGGGGAGAATACTTTGAAATTGTGGAGGAGGAGGTGGTGGAGAGCGGCAAAAAATTCATACCTCATGTGATAGAGCCCTCCCATGGCATAGACAGAATCTTTTATTTCATTCTGGAGCATAATTACAGGGAGACGGAAAAGGAGGGGGAGAGATATGTGCTTCTCTCACTTCCACCTTCCATGGCTCCCATAAAGGCAGGTGTGTTTCCGCTTGTCAGCAAGGATGGACTGCCGGAAATAGCCAGAAATATTGAAAGGATACTCAGGAAGAGGGGCATAATGGCCTTCTATGACGAGAGCGGGAGCATAGGGAGGAGATATGCAAGAATGGACGAGATAGGGACTCCCTTCTGCATAACCGTTGATTATCAGAGCAAGGAGGATAACACGGTAACCATACGTTTTAGAGATACCACGGAGCAGGTGAGAGTGAAAATTGAAGAGGTTCCAGAATGGATAGAAAAAAGGCTGTGAGAAAGGTTGGCATTCTTCTGGCAGCATTTCTTGTACTTTCATTTGCAACCCCCTTTTCCACCGAGCATGTGGAGGAGAAGACGGTGGTATTCGCCTCAAATGCAGATGTTTTCTACACCCTTCTTGCCACACCCATCGCCTTTATGAAATCTGCTCCTCTTTTAATTTTTGCAGGAGATATGGGTAACTACATGACATCCTTCCTATCTTCCTATGGCACGGAGAGGATAATAAGTGTGGGCGCACATATGCCCTGCTCATATCCCAAGGAAGAGTTTGTCGGGAATATAACGAGTATTTCTTTTCAGATTGCCCGTGAGTTTTACGGGGGCGCCACCAAAGCCGTGGTGCTGCCACATGATATGGCCTATTATAACCTCTCCCTCCTTGCAACCCAGATTTCCTGCTACGAGGGCATTCCCCTTATTTTTTACGAGGGAAACCCCTCGGAGATATCGGAAGAGCTACAGGGAATGGGAATAGAGGAGGCAATATCTGTTATTCCACTAAATATTTCCGGCATCCATGATATCCCTCTAATCAACGAAAAATCCCTTTACGGCTATCTCACAACGTTGAGGAATTTTTCATATATGGCAGTGACAAATCCTCACGATGCCATCATTCATGAACCTGTGGAAAAAGATAAGATTTCCTATCAGGGTCACATAAGTAATCTCAAAATCACCCTCTTTGCCAGAGAGGTGAACATTCTGGGAAACGACAGCCAGTTTTTTGAACTGGAACTGCCGGATGGCTTCAATTTTGTTAAGATATTCATAAATGCATCATCCTCTGGAGAAGGCCTGCCAAATATAATAGATGCCAGCGTTTACAGGGGGGAGGAGCTGGTGACCTACTCCTTCAGCAATGCATGGAGGGAGGAGAAATGCTATCTCCAGTTTCCCGCCAACAATGCTGGTGGAAAATACACCATAAAGGTGAGCATATACAGGGGCATAAAGGGCGGATTCTTCTCCCAGAGGGGGATATCCATGGTGGATACAGATTTTGATGTGGATGTCCTCATCTCATTCTATGACTCACCATGCTATCCTTCCATGCCCCTTTCCTCCCTTGCTCCCTACCTTGCTTCCATGCGCGGCGGGATTGTAATGCTGGCAGAGAATGAAATCATGGATAAAGAATACAAATTTTCTTTGGCAGGAGGGGCATGGAATCATCCGGAGATTCATTCTTTTGTGAACGGGAAGGTGAACAGGAGCGTGGAGAAGATAGAAAATCTGATGAGGAGTTATGGACTTGATATAAAATACATTGCCCTTGTGGGCGATGTGAATATGCTTCCCCGCTATTATTACAAGTCATCTACTGGTGATTCATACGTGGGTTATGGTATTCCCTCCGATAATCCCTACTCATTAAATTTTTCAGTTGCTGTTGGCAGGATAATGGGTATGAGCATAGAGGATGTTTCCCTCATGCTCTCCAGAGAACTTTTTTATTCCTCTCTTGCTGGAGATGAGTGGATTAAAAAGTTCAATTTCATCACGGGAGAGGGATTTGGGGAGACGGCCGCCATATTCCATCAGATACCCTACTCCAGGGAACTCAGAAAATACGGATTTGAAACGGAGGTGTTTGGAATCCTTCGCAATGGTAGGGAGCGACTGGAAAAGGAAAATGCCTTCCATGCCGGGTTTGTGGAATATGAAGGGCATGGAGACTGGTACTGGATGCTCTCCTCCATATATGGCATTGATTACTACAGCAGGGTGGTGGATGTGGCACATGTGAGGAATTATGCATTCCCTCCCAACATCATTCTCACCGCCGCCTGCCTCATGGGGCGGATGGACGGCATAGCGCCGGAAAGCAGCATATCCATGGCGTTTCTCCACGCGGGAAGTGTTGCGGTGGTGTCGGCCACAAGAGAGACAGGGGGGGAGGCAACGCTGGAGATAATAGAGAATGAAATCATTTTCAATGCATCTTCCATAGGAAAGGCTGTGATGAAGTCCAACAGCATTACAGGACCTCCAACAAAATACGCCCGTGTTCTTTATGGCGACCCTGCTTTTGTTCCCATGTTACCAGAATAACTACTCCCTTATCTCCCCTTTTGTAACAATATTCTTTATTACCTTCTCTATTCTCTCCACCGCCCTTTTTGCCTTCTCTATTTCCTCATGATGGCATTTTTCGCTTGCTATTTCAAGATATCCTTTGGCAATCAGAAGGGGATTGAAAAAGTAATGTGCTGTCTTGAGTTTGAATTCCTTTTCCTTCTCAAGAGCTCTTTTCATTTCCTCATAGGCATTCCTCATTGCCTCATCCGCCTTTTTTATGTCGGTGATATCATATATGGACAGCATGCATCCAACCTTGTTTTTGTATCTATCAAAGAGGGGAATAACGGATATCTCATAGAATTTTTTCTTTCCGCCCTTTTCCATTTCCATTTCCTCTTTCACTATCTCTTCCGTTTCGCAGTACTTGGCCAGTTTTTCATATATGTCCAGCTCGTCCACCTTTTTTCCCGTTGCATCGAAACCTATGAATTCCTTTGAGGGAGGATTCATTTTTACTATCCGGTAATCTGAGTCAACCACTATTATCCCCTCCCTCATATTCTCTATTATTACATCCTTTGCCACGGGCATCAGATCGAATATTCTGTGGTGCGTAAGCCCATAGGCAAGTATGGCGGTGGTGATGGAAAACATTATCGGGGTGTAATCAACATGGGTGATTTTTGCTGTGTAAACTATGTTTCCCATGATGGGGGCGATAGTTGCCACAGCCATCATATAGATGTATCTACGATGGAGCCGAAAGGTGGATGATGAGGTGTATAAAAGCAAAAAGAGGGAGTAGAATATAAGGATATAAACATATATCATTCTCACACCCGCCCATACTCCATAATGCAGATTAAGCATGGAAAATGGCTCTTTCTCCAGCAGTTCAACTCTGCTCCATATTAGGTGATGAAACTCATTGGTCCATGCCAAAATGAGAGTTATCACGGGTTCTATGGAAAGTAGAAGGGAGGTTTTCATGTTCACCAATCTCTCCCTCCCAACATATTGAAGAACAAGCATGAGCCACAGGGGCGGCACCCCCACAATGCTGAAATATTGAATCTTCACCCAGAAAAGTTTTTCCTCTATAGTCCCTCCAAAAAGTTCCATGGCATATCCCAGAGACCAGTTAACAATCAGCAGAGAGAGGGCGGCGAGAGGTAGCCGATAAGGGGCAGAGCGGCTTATTGCCATGAAAAAAATAAGAAGTGAGAGTGCTGCGGATAACATGAGCGGAAATACATAGGCGGCCGGGGAGAGGGGCATGGTGTAAATTATTTATTCCAGTTATAAGGATTTCTAAATTTTAAAGGAAATATAATGTAGTTATTGAATGTATTGGGAATGGGCCCGCCGAGATTTGAACTCGGGTTACCAGCACCCCAAGCTGGAAGGATGCCAAGCTACCCCACGGGCCCCTGCTGGAAAACATGAAAAGTGAATAAAAAGTTTTTGGATGAGGATGGATATGCAACCTATATTCATTTCTTGCATCCCAAAAAGAAATTTATATAAATCTCTTAAATTTCTCACCCTGATATGGAGCATCCCAAACTCAACATAGGGGAAGGGGAAATATTCAGAAGCAAAATAGAATGTACAGAACTGGAGGATGGCACTCCCGTTATTCTTCCCTATTTTGTCATGAGGGGAAAAAGAAGGAGGCCCATACTTCTTTTAAATGCCGCCATTCATGGAGATGAGCTGAACGGCATAGAGGTAATTCACAGAATATTCGAGGAGATAAAGCCGGAGGAAATTAGTGGCACTATACTGGCGGTGCCCGTGGTGAACACCCTTGCCTTCAGGGCAAGAAGCAGAGTCGATCCTGTGGATGGAAAAAATCTCAATCGTGTTTTTCCCGGGAGAAAAAATGGAACCGTTACGGAGAGAATAGCATATCATTTCTTTGAGAAGTTCGTCAAAAAGGCGGACTATGGCATTGATCTGCATACGGGCATGAAGGGGCATCTTCTTGTTCCCCATCCGAGAATAAGGGTGGTGCCAGGTTACAATCCTCCCATAGAGCATGCAAGGGCTTTAGGAACAGAGGTTCTTTTTTATCACGAGGGCCATCCCGGGATGCTGAATGTGGCAGCAGGGAAAAGGGGCATACCTATAGTGTGCTTTGAAATAGGCGAGGCGGGAAGAATAGATGAATATTTCATCGAAGCAGGAGTAAAGGGTGTGAAGAATTTTATGCGTTACATCGGCATGCTTCCCGGAAAAGTGGAGATCCCGGAAAATCAGATTCTCCTCAAGGATTACATGGAGATAAACTCCAGCATAGGAGGCATATTCTACTCAAAGGTTAAGGCGGGAGATGTTGTGAGGGAGAGGCAGATAATAGGAATGGTGAAATCTCCCTTTACAGGGGAAAAGAGAAACATCTATGCTCCTAAAAATGGCTTTGTGCTGGGCATAAGGAGTCAGCCGCTGGTAAGGCCTGGAACAGCAGCAGCCTGGCTCATGGGATTCGATCAGGGTACGGTGCTCCCTCCTCTCCAGATAAAGAACAACAGGAATGATGTGAAGGAGGTGGAATCAAGAACATTTCATATAACAAAGGAGAGAGGAATAGAGATCAAATGATGGGTCTGTTTTTCTTGGTATGCTCCCACACCCTGTTTACCACATAAGCAATTTTGTCCCCTTCGCTTCCCCTTCTGTACCATCCTCTCACAACATCGGCACTCACCCTCTTCTTCCTCACCCTTCTCTTCAGGCAATGGATGTATCTCGGCTTTGTGTCCAGCTCCTCCAGACCCTTCTCCGCCTTCTCTATGCACTGGGTGAGGAAATCTCTCACATTCGTTGACTTTCCATTCCATATGAACTCTCCCTTCAATGACTTTCTTATCGCCTCTATTCTGTTAACCTCTATTTCCTTCAGCGAGGGATAATCCATCCTGCTCCATCTCTGGGCATACTTAAGGCGCCCTATTATGTACTCAATCATGGCCATATTCTCCCTTATGGTACACTGTATGGGCGTAACTCTATTCTCCACCCTGAAAGGCACCTCCAGCCTTATTCTGTTGTCCTCATGCCTCTCCTTCACCTTTTCCGTCAGCGATTTTGCAAGAATGGGAGAAAAGGAGTCAACATATCTGGCATATCCCAGGAATGAAATGGGGTATGTTCTGTGCTTTGGCAGGCCGGCGTTGCCGCCATCTGCCATCTCGTATAAAAGCAGTCTTGCCTCCGCATAGTCCACTAACTCCCCTCCAATAATGGGGCTGTTGGCGGATATGGCTATCTGGCCCGGCACCATGTAGAGGAGATGGTTATATTTATCCGCCACATCATCGGGGCTGACGCCCTGGATATGAATGTGCATTGATTGTATCGCCGTGGCAACATGTTCCGGCCTTATGGTTTTGCCTGCTATTTTGACTTCCGGGAATTCCCTTCTCCACTCTGCCATCGTTTTTGCTCTCTGACTGGAGGTGATCCATCTGTCGGATAGCACATCGGGATGAGGATTTGAACCGAGCAGCAGGAATATGGCTTCCGTTTTATGAACCCTCTCCGCCTGCTCCACAATTTCCTCCACCACATCCAGGAAATACTCCTCCTTCTCCCTCAATGATTCAGTGGAGAATTTTCTGGGGAATGTCCGTATCTCCAGCTGGCAGGCCCCCGCTTCTTTATCAAATTCAAAGTCGTGGTATATGCTGTTGAGTTTGGGAATTAAATCCTTCACATCCAGTGGTTTACCCTCGGCATCAACCAGGGCGCCCTCCATCTCTATTCCTATGACATAGTCCTCGGGATGATGCCTCTTCTGCTCAAGCATTGAAAGGTATTTTTTAAGATCAGATATGGTTCTGAATTCCATAAAAAAGAGAAGGAAAAAGGGCTTTTTTATCTATCGGTCAGAGTTTTATTGTTTTATGACTTCTGTACTTTCCCTCGTAATATTTTGAGGGAGTGGAAAGCATTTTCTCGAATACAATCTGGCAGAATCTGTCACCTTTCTTAAGTTCTATCTCCTGATATGTATTGAAGCTGGAAAGCGTTAAACAGCCCTCGAAGCCGGCATCCACCTTCCCGAAGGAAGCAACAACGCCCTTCCTGGCGTAGGTGGAGCGTATCCATAACTGGGCTGTGATATTTTTCAATTTTATGTACTCCAGCGTGGACAAAGCAAACCATGTCATGGGTTTTATTACCGCCCTCTCCACTGTTTTGCCATCAATGTATATCTCATTTATGGTTAAATCATACCCGTTGGGTGTGAGGTTGCTTTTGTTAAATGGTTCTATGGAAATTTCGCCCCTCAAAATCGCATTCCTTATATCTCTGTCAGAGAGAATCATTTACAGAGGTTCAACATTCTTTGCTCTTGGCCCCTTATCCGTCTCCTCCAGATCAAACTTCACCTTCTGGCCTATTCTAAGGCTCACAAATCCGTCCTTCTTAACATCGGAGTAGTGGACAAAAATATCCTTCTGTCCTTCCACTTCGATGAAGCCGTATCCCTTTTTGTTTACCCATTTTACAACGGTTCCTTCCATATTTATCCCTCTCTTACATGCGATGATTATATAAAAATATTGTGATGTAGTAGGGAGAGATTGCCCTGGGTTTTACCTTTCAGCACATCGTTATTCCAAACAGGAATGGATTAGTTACTCCTTTCCTCCCTGCTGGAATATTTCATAGGCTTCATCTGGCGTTGCATTTTCATGAACCACCGCCCTGACCGCCTGTATCATGGCCGGCGGGTTGGACGACTGGAATATGTTTCTTCCCATATCCACGCCTGCCGCCCCTGCCTGGATGGCGTTGTAGGCCATTTCCAGAGCATCTCTTTCGGGAATCTTCTTTCCTCCTGCTATGACTATGGGCACGGGGCAGCCCTCCACCACCTTCTCAAAGCCCTCGCAGTAGTAGGTTTTCACCATGTGCGCCCCTATCTCGGCTGCTATTCTTGATGCCAGTGCAAGATATTTTGCATCTCTCACCATTTCCCTTCCCACCGCCGTCACGGCAAGCACTGGAATTCCATACTCTTGCCCCATGTCGCATATTTCCGAGAAGGTGAGTAGAGTATCGCGTTCATACTTCGCTCCAACGAGAATGGAGAAGGCGAGGCCGCTCACATTGAGGCGAATAGCATCCTCTATGGATGCAATTATTCCCTCATGCAGTAAATTTTCATTCAAAATGCTTGTTCCTCCCGATACACGCAACACTATTGGCTTGTCTATGTCCGGAGGAATGCAGTTTCTTAAGATTCCTCGGGTGGGCATTAAGCAATCAGCATAAGGGACGAGAGGCTCTATGGTTTTCCAGGGCTTTTCAAGGCCGGTGGTGGGACCCAGAAAGTATCCATGATCGATGGCGAGCATAACGGTATGTCCATCCTTCTGAATTATTCTCGATAAACGATTCTTCATTCCCCAGTCCATAACATCACCCATTGATAAAGAGAGGAGGATATATAAAATCTTTCTATTCGCGCTATTCATTCACCTCTATTATCCCCTCCTCCGTTATTATTCCCGTTATGTATTTTGCAGGAGTGACATCGAAGGCGGGATTTCTTGCCTTTTTCGGCCTCCATGGATATATGCCCAGCACTTCCTCCATGTCTCTCTCCTCAATTTTTATTTCCTCTCCACTCCTTATGCTTTTGTCAAAGGTGCTAATAGGGGCGGCAACATAAAAGGGAATTCCATTCTCCTTGGCAAGCACCGCCTTCTCATATGTGCCTATTTTGTTTGCAAAGTCATAATTTGCTGCTATTCTGTCGGCCCCCACAATCACCATGTCCACCTCTCCTTTCCTCATGAAATGGCCCGCCGCATTATCTGCGATGACGGCATGCTCAATACCTTCCTGCTCTAATTCCCAGGCGGTCAGCAACCCCTGGAGACGTGGACGAGTCTCATCCACCCAGACAAATGGTTGCATTTCCTTGGCCATTCTTATGGGAGCTAAAGCGGTGCCGTAATCAACTGTCGCCAGAGCTCCGGCATTGCAATGCGTCAGTATGCGCATCCCCTTTTTAATCAACTTCCTTCCATTCTCTCCTATCCTCCTGCATCTGTCTATTATGCTCTCCACATATTCATGTGCCGCTTTAACAGCATCTTTCCCCTGCCCTATTTTTTCCACCATATAATCGACAGCATGAAATAAATCATGGGCCGTCGGGCGCGTTGATTTGAGCAGCATTGCCTTCTTTGCCACATCCCCATCCATCACCATTCCATACGCGGCTGCGCACCCTATGGCTGGGGCGCCCCTCACCACCATCTCCCTTATTGCATAGGCGACCTTTTCCACATCATCGGCAACAAAAATTTCCACCTCTGCCGGCAACTTTCGCTGGTCTATTAATTTCAGAACGCCGTCCTCAAACCACAAACTTCTCATTTCCCTGCCATTCACAAGCATTTTAACACCCTCAGGGCATCTTCCATGTTCACGCCCACCGCCACGCTTCCGTGCCCCCTAAGATTGGCAATCTTTGAATTTTTCAATGCCTTTATCGCCTCCATCGCAAGTTCCAGAGTTCCCTCCTTGGCGTATTTCTCGGAGGTGGGCGCCTCTTCGAAGGTGGCATGAACATGGATTATGGCGTTTATATCCTCTCTCCTGTATAGCAGCCAGTGCATCGGCGTTTCCGTCGATGGCTCCTTCAATCCTATTACCATAGCCACATCGGTAGCGGGATTGTAATCCACCACCTCCACCATATCCTCGTTGCTCAGATTTCCTAAATCAGAGCCGGTGGCGGTTATCACCATTCTTTTTCCGTATCTTGCGCTTATATTGCCATAATTGCCCTCCACCAGCCCCTTCTCCTTTACAATCTTCCCTGCCCTCTTTATCTCATCCGCCAGAGGATTTCTTACCTCCTCCTTTGAAAGGAAAAGAGTTCTCATGGCAGTGGAATCACGCATAGAAAGATGAAATCCTCTTCTCCTTTATTCACAAACTGATGAATTTCATTGGGCTCAACGAAGGCAAAGTAGCCGGGTTTCAATGGATGCTCGTTGCCATCCTTGTCAACCAATGCTCCCTCTCCTGCAAGAACAAAAACGCCGTGCTCCCAGTCATGATGATGCAATGGTGTGTGCCCTCCTCTGGCGACAACAAAGCGGCGCATGGCAAACGTCTTACCAACCTTTTCGTCAATGAGCCACTGTATCTTCACATTTTTTGCCCCATCTTCCTTAACATCCTCAAGTTTTACCTCATCATATTTTTTGGAGAACATAATGTGAATATTGCCGCCCTTTATAATCATTCCTTTGTGGCCATAAAAATCTTTAAAAATGGGCATGATATTTGGAGTAATGGGAATAGAGGATGTGATAAAGGGTTATGATAAAAATGACCTTGCGATAGCCACGGCCTGTTCCCACTCCAGTTTGCAGATTTTTAACGGCGCCAGAAAGGAGGGGCTGAGGAGCATAGGAATTTCCGTTGGTAGCAGACCGGAGTTCTATGATGCTTTTCCCCTTGGCAGGCCAGATGAATTCATCGTGGTGGAGAGTTACAGAGAAATAATGGAGAGAAAGGAGAAATTAATTTCAAAAAATGCCATAGTGGTTCCCACCGGCTCCTTTGTGGAATATATGGGGGCCGAGAACTTCATGAAAATGGAGGTGCCGACGTTCGGCAACAGATATGTGCTTGAGTGGGAATCCAACAGAGAAAAGGAAAGGAAATGGCTTGAGGGGGCGGGGATAAAAATGCCGGAGCTCATAGAAGATCCTAAGGATATAAACAGGCCCGTCATAGTGAAATACTATGGGGCAAAGGGAGGCAGAGGTTTCTTCATAGCAAAGGATTACGAGGATTTCAAAAGGAAGATAGATGAGAGCAAACCCTACACCATACAGGAATTTCTGATAGGAACGAGGTATTACATCCATTACTTCCACTCGCCAATAAAAAAAGAGGGTTACAGGGTGAAGAATGGCACTCTGGAGGTGCTTTCCATAGACAGAAGAGATGAGGCGAACATAGATGAGGCGCATCGCCTGGGTTCCATAACGGAGCTGGAGAGTATGGGCATTCATCCATCCTTCGTGGTTACAGGGAATATACCAATAGTGATGCGCGAATCCCTCCTTCCGAAGGTTTTCGAGATGGGGAGAAGGGTGGTGGATGAGTCGTATAAGCTCTTCGGCGGAATGATAGGTCCCTTCTGCCTGGAGGCGGTGGTGACGGACAAACTGGAAATAAAGGTTTTTGAGATATCCGCAAGGATAGTGGCGGGGACAAATCTTTACATTTCAGGCAGCCCCTATGCAGATTTGATCCAGCCGGGCCTCTCCACGGGCAGAAGAATAGCCCAGGAGATAAAAATGGCCGCCGAGCAGGATGAACTGGAGAAAATAATAACATGATGCATCTCGTCCTTGCCGACAGCGAACTCGAACTCATTCCCGAAAAAATTGCGGGGCATCCCTCTGTGAGAGGATACAGGAGCAGAATACTCGATTCATCCCTCCACCATAACGCCATGAAATCTTTGAAGGGTGGCTATAGGAGGGGAAGGCCTGATATAGTTCATATCTCCCTTCTGGTGGCCATGGAATCCATCCTCAACCGTGAGGGAATGCTCCGTGTTTATATTCATACGAGAGGTGACACGGTGATTTACATAAATCCTGAGACAAGGATAATAAAGAACTACGGCAGGTTCAAGGGACTCATGCAGCAGTTGCTGGAAAGAGGGAGAGTGCCTTCTAATGGAGAGGCATTGATGGAGGCAAGAAATGAAACCCTTGCCCAGTTGCTGGAAAAACTTGATGGAAGAAAAATTCTTTTCAGCCCTGAGGGAAAAAGAGGCAGCATGGGGGAGATAATGGAGGAAGATGTTGTATGCATAATAGGTGGTTTTCCACATGGGGATTTTCTCTCGCCCGTATATGACATGGCGGATGAGGTGGTGAGCATATATCATGAGGTGCTTCCTGCATGGACTGTTGTTATGGAGGCTATTGTCTCCTATGAAAATAAATTTATATTCAGGCAACCATAATAAATGTGGAAAAGGAGGCAAAATACTGGGAAGAGAGGGACGGAAAAATAAGATGTACCCTGTGCCCCCATAACTGTATAATAGGGGAAGGGAAAAGGGGAATATGCGGGGTGAGGGAAAACAGAAATGGAAAACTTTACACCCTGATATACGGCTCCTGCAGCTCCGCCCATGCCGACCCCATAGAGAAAAAGCCCCTCTACCACTTTCACCCCGGCACCTTTGTTTACTCCCTCGGAACAGTCGGATGCAATTTTCGATGTCTTCACTGCCAGAACTACACCATAAGCCAGGCAAGGCCGGAGGAATACCCGCTGGCGGAGATAATGCCGGAGGATGCGATAAAGAGGGTAGCGGAATGCTGTGATGGCATTGCCTTCACCTATAATGAGCCCACCATCTGGATGGAATATGCACTTGATACTGCAAAGATGGCAAGGGAGAAGAATCTTTATACAGTGTTTGTCACCAATGGCTACATTAACAGGGAACCACTGGATGACATTTCCAGATATCTCGATGCTGTAAATGTTGATGTGAAGAGCATGAGCAATTCCTTCTACAGGAAGTTGTGCAGCGCCTCCCTTGAACCGGTTCTTGAGGCATGTTGGGGATATAAAAGAAGAGGTGTCCATGTGGAACTCACATATCTTGTTATCCCTTCCCATAATGATTCGGAGGAGGAGATAAAAAAATTTTGCCGATGGGTTATAAAAGAGATGGGAGAGTTGCAGGTGATCCATTTTACTGCCTTCTATCCTCATTACAGGATGATGAATGTGCCCCCCACATCTCTCAAAAAACTCCTTGGCGCTTATACCATCGCAAAAAAGGAAGGGCTGCATTATGTTTATCTGGGTAATGTGCCCCATGGCGATTACGAAAACACCTACTGCCACAATTGCGGCAACCTGCTCATAGAAAGATACGGATTTTCTGCTAAGATAATGGACATGGACGGTAAAAAATGCGGCAAATGCGGTGAGGAAATACCCGTGGTGCTGTAATTCAAACCATCCTCCCGCCGCACTCCACACATGTTCCGGTGGCGGGGTTAAAATGGGTTGCACATACCATTCTGCCACATATGCGACAGGTGAACATCACGCCGGGTGTGCCGCACACCGCACACATACCCATCATTTCCATGGGAGAAATATGTTTACCCCTATTTTTATTTTCTCAAAAAATCAAAGATTGAAGGGTGACGCTTCCATATCATTCATTCTGATTTTGATGTTTCCTGAAAAAATCACATTTCTCTCTCAAAATGCATTCAAGGCATCTCGGTTTTACTGCGTTGCATGTGTGCTTTGCCATCAGCCAGAAGAGGGCAAGAATTCTTCCCTCTCTTTCTGGAGGAATATTGTCCCAGGGGAATATTTTGATGAGGGCTTTCTGTATCTCACCATACTCTGCCTTTTCCGTTGCGATTCCAAGGCGAATTGCTATTCTCCGCATATGAGTGTCTACCACAATGGAATCCCTTTCTCCATACAGGGAGGAGATGACTACATCTGCCGTTTTCTCTCCAACCCCGGGGAGGGAGAGAAGATTTTCTCTTGCCTTCTCTCTTCCCCCATCAAGCATTTTTCTCATATCTCCATTCCATTTTTTCAGGATGTGCTCTGCCATCTCCTTTATTCTTTTTGACTTTATTCTGTGCAAACCTCCTGCTTTGATGGAATCTGCTATTTTTTCCTCATCTGCTAAGGCGAGAGAACGAGGAGATACATCGAAGGCATTTTTCAGTCCTCTATAGGCTCTTCTTGTGTTTACGCCAGAAGTGGTCTGTGATAGGATTGTAAATACAAGAAGCTTGAAAGGGTCCGATTTTATGGAGGAATATTCCTCTTCCTCCCTTTTATCCCACCAGTATTTTGCATATTTTTTCTCCAGAATATCAAGCATTTCAGGAGTAATCTTTACTTCTACCACAAAATTTATAAAAACCGGCATATATAAAAATGGAGGCATTGATATATGCTATCATAGGTGATGGCAAACGGGCGAGGCGAAATATATAAAAAACCTACCTCGCAGGGTGAGAAAGGAGGCAAAAATGAGAAGGTTGTTGGTATTGTTGATAACCTTTCTGTTTTTGGTTAGTGGGATAACTATAAGTAATGAATATGAAAAGGGGAAAAGGGAAAATGAAAGGGTTGTTGCTACCATAATCTTTAGGGATAACAATTGCCCTTTGTCCACGCTGCAACCCGTTGTTGTCATAACCCAGCCAGAAGATGGAGCGGTTGTTACAGATCCTCATTTAGTTGTTCTTGGATATGCAAGCGATGATAATGGGATGAACTACTGGGAATGGGAATGGAAATGGAAGGGTGGTTCAAAAACCAATTCGTCCTATTTTGAAACAGCAGAATATGTTGAATTCAGAATAGATATATATGGGCTGCATGAAGGATGGAATCTGATTACGGTGAGATTTAAAAACATATATGGGGCGACAGGAGAGGATTGTGTCAATGTTACGTATAACCCGTCAAATACTCCTCCAAATAAACCCTCCACGCCGGAAGGCCCAACTGAAGGAAAGGTTAAGGAGACCTTGCATTTTAACACCGTAACAACAGATCCAGATGGCGACTCACTGGAATATCTAATTGACTGGGGAGATGGTACCAACACCGGATGGCTTGATCCCATTACTTCTGGAACGCCTTTTGAGACATTTCATGCATGGGATGAGCCCGGGACATATGAGGTTAAAGCAAAGGCGAGAGATTTGCCTTACCTCGAGGAAAGCGAGTGGTCTGAGCCGTTGATAGTTACCATATCTGGAAATGATACAGAGCCACCTGTTGTTGTTAAGAAATACCCCGAAAATGGAAGTGTTTTTACTGAACCCAATATAACCGCCTGGGGATACATCACGGACAATGTTGGGGTGGTTTCCTATGGATACACCCATGAATGGGAGGGAGGAGCGACAGGAAGCAGCTGGCCACTGGAAGAGCCAACTACCAATTTCTCCTTTGAAATTCCGATAACATTGCATGAAGGGTGGAATAAAATAAAAATAGAGGCAAGCGATGCTGCCGGAAATTATGGATATGATGAGGAAACGGTATATTATAACATTTCGCCACCAGATATTATTTTGTTGGAGTTCTATCCAATTCAGGTTGTTAAAGGTGCTGGTATAAGTCAAACTGGAAAAATATCCGGTCCTGAATTGGTGGAGAAGAAGCCGACTCTCGTTGAGATCTGGTATAAGTCGACTTTCAATAAAAATGTGAAAACAAAGGTAATAGTAAAGGTTAATGGGGTGGTAGTTGGCGAGGAAATAAGGACCATTAAAAAGGGTGGTCCTCATAAACTGGAACCATGGGTTCCACCACCTAATAAATATCTTAAGAAGGAGGTTATTAAGCCGAAAATAACGATAGAGGTGGAAATAGTTCCAGTAGCAGGAGAAGCAAATATAAATAATAATAAATTAAGTGGGGAGTTTAAGGTGAAAAAAGGGCACTTGCAACTCTTTTACATTCGAGTAGGAAGAAATCGACCTGATGCCATGTTTGGGGGCTTTGAACAAACGACTTTTAAATCTGCAGAATTTATATATGCTACTTATCCCCTAACTTCATACTGCGCTGGTTATGTAAAAAATGAATATAGGTTATATTTTCCAACTATACCCGGAAAACCTACGACAAAACAAGAAATTAATTGGTTGAAAAATTTAGGAAGAAGATTTCGTGTGACTAGCCCAGATGAAAATGTTCGTGTTGTAGGCTTAGTTAGGAAGGGTTGGATATTCGCAAACTCGCCAGATACTACTCCAACCACAAATGGTTTTGCTTATCCCAACATCCCAGTGGTAATTTGCGAAGTTGATTACTGGACTACCCCTGCACATGAAATCGGACATACATATGGATTACAGGATCATGATCGTTCTGCTACTATATATTGGATTATTAAGGGGATCCTGCAGAAAGAAGGAAAATGCTTTATGGGCCCACCCATCCCACCGAAAACTTTTGGGAATGATTGGATATGTAAAGAATGTTACAATATTTTATGGAATAAAATACCAAAAGACCCCCCCGAAATAATGGTTGTTAGTGGGCTGATTTATAGAGATGGTAGAGTTGAAATAGATCCATTTTATCATCTCTCACAAAGAAACTTAGTAGATGCTGAGATAGGGGATGTTGGGGATTATAGCTTTGGTTTCTTAGATGAACATGGTAATTTACTCGGTCTTGCAGGTTTTAACACCTCCTTTGTTAAGTTTTCGGAGTCGCCAGTAGAAACAAATATATCAGGTTTTTGTCTTAGAATTCCTTGGATAAATGGAACAAAAGAGATTCAACTAAGAGACAAAGATGGAAATGTTTTGGCAAGTAGGATAGTGAGCGAGAATTCTCCTACTGTTACAGTTACTCATCCAAATGGTGGCGAAATTTTACACCCAGGCGAAAATTATACAATCACATGGGAAGCATATGATGCAGATGCAGATGAACTTACATTCGCAATATCATATAGCAATGATAGTGGAGAAACATGGCTTCCTATTGATATAGATGTTACTGGAAACAACTATATTTTGGATACTCGCTGGCTTCCACCGGGAGATAAATGCCTCATAAAAGTCATTGCGACAGATGGTGTTAACACTGGGCAAGATATATCCGATGCAACATTTACAATTCTTTCAGATACGACTCCCCCAACTGTTGAACTGGTTAAACCAAGGAATGGGCTTTATCTTAACGATAGAAAAATAATTCCATCGCCTTTCACGGTAATCATTGGAGGGGTAACAATAGAGGCAGATGCAGACGATAATATAGGTATTTCAAATGTTTCTTTTTATGTAGATGGTGAATTCAAAAATTCGAGCTATATTTCTCCATTCACATGGTTCTGGGATGAATCTATTATAGGGAGGCATGAAATAAAAATAGTGGCATATGATGCTGCAGGCAACACAGCCATGGATGAACAAAAAGTATGGATATTCAACATATGACACTATCCTTTCCTCTTCCCTTTTCCTTTTATTTTCCTTTTATAGTATTATCGGTGGCTCCGCAAAGAAGTTCTTCTCAAAGAAAGCAGGGTCTATATGGCTCCAGTCATCGAAGTCGCCTTCTCCATGACTGCCGTCCGAGTAATCCACCAACTGCCAGGCATAGCGATAGTTCATGCAGCTCTTGTAGTTACCATATATATCCCATCCACTGAGCCATGGATAAATGGTGGTCATGTTGTCGCATCCATGATAGGTATGCCAGAATATGCCCAGGGTGTGGCCAAGTTCATGCATGAATAGACTTGCCGTGGCCGTCTGCCTCGCCAGTGGAGTAAAGCGATAATTCTTGATTACCCTTGTTCCCACAACAAAGGCGCAGAATTTATCCTCGTTGGTGGGCCAGTAGGAGTAGCCGGCCACATTTTTCCTTGATGGTATTGTGTAGTGAACCATCACCGCATATCTGAAAATGCCCTTTCTCCATTCTTCCCTTCCGTTATGAAGGAAATATTCCTTGTAATAAAGGGAAAGTTTCTCTGGGGTGTAGAATTTTTCATAGGGCAGCACCTCCCCGCCGCCGCCCATCAGCCCATCATCTATGTGAAGAACTATGTTGTGCTTGGTGAAGGCAGACATCACCTTTTCCTTTGAGTACTCTGGCAAGGTGGTGGTGCCGAAGAGCAGATTTTTCATGTAGTCCACCTCTACAAAAACATCCTGGCAGAAGGGATCGGAATGCCACTCTTCCATCCAATACTCCTCTATGTTCTGTATTCCATCCTTGTCAGGGTCGAGGGTGGAGTGGTTTTCTGGGGTAAATGGATCATAGCCATATTTATCCTCCCACTGGATGGGCACGCCATCATTATCATAATCCTTTCCATAATCGCTGGCATTCGGATCGGTATGATAAACATTCACCTCCTCCCAGTAGGTTAGGCGGTCACCATCGGCATCTGTCTGATATATGTCAAAGAATATCTCATAATCATTTTCCCCATAGTTGCCATCTTCCGTGCCGGAAGCATGGCCATAGCCATTCTCATCTCCAAGCCAGTCTTCACCCCACCACTCGCCAGTTTTTATGGAGTATGTAAGTTTCAGCGTCTTACCCGTATAATCTCCATCCGCCGGGCTTATATCAGACAGAATCTTTTCCTCTCCCTGAATCTCATATAATTTAACCTCTATGCTGACATTTTCCTTGCCGTCATCCACATCCTGTATGTGCCTCCACCTCGGGTATACATCCAGTCCCTTCCAGGGACCCACTTCATATGTGGTCCCATCTATGGATATCTCCAGTTCCATGGTTGGCTCCTCGTTCAGCTCAAAATCTATCTTCCTTATTCTGTCTATGCGAAATATTACTTGTATGTCCGTGGTGGGATCATAATCGCCTGAAAAAACGGGTTTTGCCTCCACACTCCCTTCCTTTCTGCTCTCATTGTAAACAACGATGGCGACGAATATTAAAGCCACGATCAGAATGAACAGCAGATGTCCCCGCCTTTCCATGATGTTAAAAGAAAGGAATTATTTAATTATTTGTTCTTGCCACTCTTGCCCACTTTTCACCATTGAGAAAATTATAAATACATCTAAGGCAATCGGAAAACATTATGAAAACGCTCGAAGAGATTGCCCAGGAGAGTGGTTTTAAAATACTGGAATTCACAAAAAGCGTTGATGAGGCGGCATTGAAGGAAACGGGTATACCGGAAACCATAGATGCTGCCTATGTGGAGAAGGATGACGTTGTATATCTTCTGAAAAAATCCGGTACCATGGAAAGGATAGGCACAAAGGGATACTGGGAAAAAATAATGAAATTCAAGCCATCTGAAAAATATCATGTGGCGAAGATAAATACGGATATAGAGCATGGTAAAGATCTGGTGAGTTGCGGGCTCTGCAAGCAGCATAAGAATACGACAGCCCTTCTCAATGTTGTTGTCACCAACAGATGCGACTTGAGATGCTGGTACTGCTTCTTCTATGAGGAGAAGGCCGGTTTTGTCTATGAGCCAACGCTGGAGGAAATAAGGGAAGGGCTGGAGGTGGCGAAAAGATTCAACGGCTATGTCCCACCCATTCAGATAACCGGAGGGGAGCCAAGTTTGAGAAAGGATTTGTCGGAGATGATAAAGATGATGAGGGATATGGGCTCGGCCCATGTCCAGCTCAATACCAATTCCATCTCACTGGCAATAGATTATTTTGAGAATCCTGAGGAAACCATCAAAAGGGTGAATAGATGGGTGGAAGCGGGGCTGAAAACCATATACACCTCCTTCGATGGGATGAGGCCGGAGGCAAACAGTAATGCCAAAAATCATTATGAGATGCCTTTTGCCCTGGAGGCATATCACAGGGGAGGAATAAAAAGCGTTGTTCTTGTTCCCACGGTAAGCCAACTCAATCTGAAGGAAACACCCGAGATAGCAAGATTTGCCATGAGAAACTATGCCATCGGCATAAGGGGCGTTAACTTTCAGCCCATATCTCTGGTGGGGCACATAAAGAAGGGAGACAGGGATAAGTTAAGGGTGGTGCAATCGGACATAGTGGAGGAGATGAGAAAGGCATTCAACTTCGGCATGGAGGCATGGTATCCTGTGCCTACCGTTGCCGCCCTGGCGGACATAATAGGGAAGGAGCCCCATGTTCATTTCTACAACAATGAGAAGTGCGGCATAGCAACCTATGCCTATGCGGACAGGGAGCATGATAGGCTTATTCCCATAACGGAGTTCGTGGACGTGGATAAATTCATAGGGGATATTTCCCAGATTCAGTCCAGTGCGCTGAAAAAGGCATTGTTTGGAGCAAAACTTGTGCCGGATGCCATAAAATACGGGAGCATGAGGAAGGCACTGGCGGAGAAATTGAAGGAATACATCATTCAGGATGAGCTGCCGAGTGGCGATAAACTTTCAGAGATACTGGAGGACGTGATAGAGAAGGGAGATTATAGGGCGCTGGGCAAGTTCCATCATCAGTTTTTATTCCTTGGGATGATGCATTTCCAAGATTATTACAACTACGATGTCAATAGAGTCCAGAGATGCAGCATTCATTATCTTGCCGGTAATCGTCTCATACCCTTCTGCACATACAACGTATTTCCAAACATTCATAGGGACAGATATCTCTCAAAGCACAAAGTTACAGGCGAAAGGGCGGAGAAACTCGTCAAAAAATCCATGGAAGCAAAGGAAAGGGTGGAGAAATTCAGGGAGAGAAAGGATGAAATCGTATCATCGGAGACGTACAGAAAGATATACGGACTGGCGTGATGGAATGAGAGGCAAGGGCAAATCTTATAAAACACTTTTTTATATTGCCTTCCAATGAGAAGAAGAAAGACGAATCCACAACTCCTGCGTACCATTGATATGCTATATGAGGCATCCAGAAAGAACAATGCCGCCATCTGGAAGGCAGTGGCAAGGAAACTGGAGAAGCCATCCAAGAACTGGGCGGAGGTTAATGTGGGAAAGATAGTCAAGCATCTGAAGGAAGGGGAGATTGCCCTCGTTCCGGGGAAGGTGCTTGGGATGGGAGATGCGGGTGGCATAGAGGTGGCAGCCTGGAAATTCTCCAAGACAGCGAGGGAGAAGATAGAGAAGGCTGGAGGAAAATGCTATAGCATCCGCGAACTTGTGGAGAAAAATCCCAAGGGGAGTAATGTAAGAATAATAGGTGGTTAAATGACGGTTATAGATGCCAGTGATATGCCCATAGGCAGGTTGGCTTCCCTAGTGGCAAAGCGGCTGCTGAACGGGGAAGAGATATTTATAGTCAATGCGGAAAGGGCGATAATAAATGGAAATAAGGAGGAAATAATAAGCCGATACAGAAGAAAGAGGGAGATAGGTGGAACGAAGAGGAAGGGTCCCTATTTTCCAAAAATGCCTCATATGATAATAAAGAGGACCGTGAGAGGAATGCTCCCCTATCAGCAGCCGAAGGGGAGGAATGCGTATAAAAAATTGAAGGTTTATATTGGTGTGCCTGACGAGCTGAAGGACAAGGAGATGGAGAGGTTGAATCTCAAAAAATCGGTAAACTATATAACCCTGAAAGAATTGTCGGAGTATCTGGGAGTAAAATGGCAGAAGTAATTATTACATCCGGGAAGAGAAAAAGTGCAATTGCAAGGGCATACATAGCCAAGGGAAAGGGAGTGGTGAGGATAAACAGTATGAACCTTGCAGCCTTTCCGCCATTCCTGCGCAGCATAATGGAGGAGCCCCTCAAACTTGCGGAAAAATACAGTAAGGGGGTGGATATAAGGGTGAATGTCAGGGGCGGCGGGCCCGTCAGCCAGGCGGAGGCGGCAAGGACGGCCATAGCCAAAGCGCTGGCAGAGTTTTCAGGAGATGAGGAAATAAAGCAGATGTTCATGGAATATGACAGAAGTCTGCTGGTGAGCGATACAAGGAGGGCGGAGCCCAAGAAGCAGCTTGGCAGAGGAGCAAGGAAGAGGAGGCAGAAGTCCTACAGGTGAGAGAATGATAATACCCGTGAGATGTTTCACATGCGGAAAGGTGCTGGGCTCCATATTTGAGGAGTATAAGAAGAGGGTGTACATAGACGGAGAGGATGCCAAGAAGGTGCTGGATGAGCTGGGAGTAAGAAGGTACTGCTGCAGGAGAACCATAATCTCCCACCCTGTTTTCATAAAGGGAAATGAGGTGAAGGAGCCCATAGACGAGGCAGCACAGTACGAGTAATGGCAGAACATCTTTTCCCTTATTCTCTTTTTACATTAAAACCAAAAAGATAAAAATCATGGGGGCATTTCCTGTTGTGCACTGGGCAGATGTGGTGGCCGAGAAACTGGCCATGGAAAATAGGAGGCATGTTCTTGCCACGGCCATAACGCCGTCCGGCCCCATCCATGTTGGCAATTTAAGAGAGGTGATGACCACAGAGGCCATCTACAGGGCTCTGAAGGACAGGGGGGCGGAGGCGGAACTCATATACATAGGCGACACTTTCGACCCCCTCCGCAAGGTGTATCCCTTTCTGCCCGAGGAGTATGAAAAATATGTGGGAATGCCTCTGGCGGATATACCCTGCCCATGTGGGGAGCATGAGAACTATGCCATGCACTTCCTTGAGCCATTCCTTGAAAGTTTGAAGGATTTGGGTGTAAGGCCCCATGTGTATTTGGCCCATGAGGTTTACAGAAAGGGGATATATAACGAGGCCATAAAGGTGGCGATGGATAATGCAGGGAAGATAAGAGAGATAATGAACAGCATTGCCCACCGCGGCCTGCCCGAAACATGGATGCCCTTCAATGTGAAGTGCGAGAAATGCGGGAAACTGAATGGAGAAATTGTGGCATATGAATGGCCTCTTGCCTCTTACAAATGTAAATCCTGCGGATTTGAGGGAGAGGTTGATCTGCGGAAAGGAGGGGCGGGAAAACTTCCCTGGAGGGTGGACTGGCCGGCAAGATGGAAAATATTTGGTGTCACCTTCGAGGCCTTCGGCAAGGACCATGCTGCCGCGGGAAGTTCATGGGATACTGGAAAAGTCATTGTGAAGGAAATTTTCCATCATCCCCCTCCCATGCCTCTGGTTTATGAATTCATCCATCTTAAGGGCAGAGGAGCGATGCATGGTTCCACAGGCGTGGCTGTTTCCTCTGAAGAGGTGCTTCGCATGCTGCCCTCTGAAGTACTCCGTTTCCTCTTCATGAAGTATGAGCCAAATCGCCACATAGAGTTCGATACAGGCTTTGGCCTCCTGGACTTGGTGGATGAATACGACAGATATGAGCGCATATACTTTGGCTTGGAGGGGGAGACAGCGGGGACAAAAGATGCAAGAAGAGTTTATGAACTCTCCCAGCCCCATTCCATTCCCAGCAGAATGCCTCTCAGCATTCCATACCGCCATCTCGCCGTGGTGGCTCAAATAGGGCGAAATTTTGAGGAGGTGGTGGAGATACTCAGCAGAAAGCATGAGATAAAGGACTTCGACATGGAAAGGCTGAGGGAGAGGTATGAGAAGATAAAATACTGGCTCGAAAACTATGCTCCCGAGGAGATAAAATTCCAGCTGATGCATGAAAAGCCGGATGTGGAATTAAGTGAGGAGGATATCAAATTTCTTTCTGCCCTGAAGAAAAAAATGGAGGAACTGGAGTGGGAGGCGGAGAAGATACATACCTGCATACATGATACGGCGAAGGAAGTCGGAATATCTGCAGGAAAGGCATTTAGAGCAATATACAGAATAATGCTCGGCAGAGATAAAGGCCCAAGGGCAGGCTACTTCCTCCAATCCTTGGGAAGGGATTTTGTTCTGAGAAGAATTGGGGAGTTCATCTGAATATGGCGTAGGGTATCTCAACGCATTCTTCATTTATTATCCTGAAGGCCTTCATTTCCCTGGTTATGGGATCAACAACCAGAGCCGCATGATATGGTTGGGTGAAATATGTTCTCTGCGTTTCCATATCTATGGATGACATGAAACTGGAATAGCCCAGGTGGGAATGATACCATCCAAGAAGGACATACTCATACTCAATCTCATCCAGCGCATCAAACAATTCCTCAAAGGCTTCTCTGTGAAATCTCACATAAACGGAGGATGCCTCCAGAGACGCGGTGGCGATGTCGTATACAACAGCATATACATCATTCCACTTCCTTACATCTCCCACCAGAAAGCCCATGCTCTCTCTCCCTTTCAATGCCTGCTCATAGCAATGCCTGAGTATCTTTTCCATCGCCTCCTCCTTTATATAAAAGTCCAGCCCCTCTCTCTTAATCGCCTCCACCCTTTCCTTTGTCTCCTCGCTTCTCCTTGCATAACTTGATTCCATGGCATACCCGTGTTTTTCCATATATTCTTCCATGCTGTCCCTCCCATACTCAAAAATCAGGTGGGAGGGCGGGGGCTTTATGGTATATTCCTTCCTTATCTCCTCATTTATCCTGACCATCTTCCTCTATGATGATGGGCCTTTTCCTTGTCTGCTTCGGCACCTGATAAGGATGTTTATGAAAATATTCCGCGGCTCTGGTACAGGAATCTGTTTCGAAAGGACTATCCGGGTTTGGATTGGCAAGAAGTATCTCCAGTCCCTTTATGAAGGTAAGGAGAGTGGAGCGGAAATTCCATCCGTCCAAGAGTTTGGTGCAGACATATCCTCCGTCCTCCGGTGGCATTATGTTTGGATGAAAGATGCTGCTTCGCCATCTGACTATTGGAGTCTGATATGGATACTCCTCTGTGATTATTATCTTGAGTTTATGGTTGTACTTGTGGGCCACACTGCCATCCTTCCATACGGGACCGGGAGTGTCCACCAGTGTAACATTTATCTCCAGAGGCAGTTTCTTGATTTCCGGGTCTGATAAAACAAAGTGATGGCGAAGATTTCTTCTGCATTCCCTGAGTTCATTCTTTATCCTTTTTATAAGCAGGTCCCTTGGCAGAGGCATTTAACCCCCTTCCGGATCGGGTATGAGCTCTATCACATCCCCCTCCTGGAGCATCGCCTCTTCCACCGTGAGCTCTGCCTGGAGAATTTTCTTTCCCAGTCGCACCACATAAGCGCCCGGATTCTTCTTCCAGTAATTTGCCGCCTCCTCAATTATCTCCTCCACCGTGTTGTCTGCCTCCACCTCCATACTTATTCTATTACCCGTCTCCGCATCCTTAATTGTTATCTTCATTTCCCTCCACCACCACTAAAACGATTATGCATTTAAAAATATTTCACCGGGTTAAAGAGCCCAAGAACCAATTCCAGGAGAGGAATTGATGTTATAGGAGTTATGAAGGATGCGCGGTAGGTTTCGTTCCTCTGGTTGTTTTCCGGATCGGAATCGGAGATTATCACCTTTGCCGTGACTGTATGGCGGCGAAAATCGTCGGGCCAGTGTATTACAACGGGAGGAGTCCATGAATATTCATTTGCGGAGAGATTCACGCCTGATTCCCGCTTGATGAATATTCCGTCCAGATACCACTCAACATCGACTCTCATTTCTGAGTTTCCGCTGTTAAATATTTTGGCCCTGAACCGCTCGTCTCTGTCATAGGTTATGAAACCAGATACACATTCCATATCTATTATGGCCACATCCTGGGTATATGATGCCTTCATTATGGGTAATGGGGGAACCAAAAGAACTGCAGCCAGCATTATCAACAACAGTCTCCTCACATTTCACACCTCCAGAATATTAAATGTAAATTTTATATTAAGTTTATCAATCACAGATAACTTACTTGTTAATTATAAATGAATTATCTGTGAAAATATGGAAGAGGGGCGATTTATAAACATATCTTCATTCTCTTCAAATTCAATTAATATAAATATCCCCTCCTATTTTATTCCCATGATTTCAAGGCCTCGAGGCACAAGAGATTTCACCCCTGAAGAAATGAGGAGGAGGAGATGGCTCGAGAGCAGAATGAGGGAGGTTTTTGAGAGTTATGGTTATGAGGAGATTGCCACTCCAACCTTTGAGCATCTTGACTTGTTCACCCTCAAATCCGGAGAGGGTGTCATAGATGAGACGTATGCCTTCGAGGACAAATCCGGAAGAAAACTGGCTCTCAGGCCGGAGTTGACCGCTCCCGTGATGCGTTTTTATGTGGAGAGATTCCAGATGGAGACAAAGCCCCTGAAATTCTATTATTTCGGAAATTGCTTCAGATATGATCGCCCCCAGAAAGGTCGTTACAGGGAGTTCTGGCAGTTTGGATGCGAGATGATAGGGAGCGACAGGCCTGAGGCGATTGCGGAGCTGATAAGCACCGCCTACTCCGTACTCAGGCAGAGCGGTTTGAAGAGTATTGTGGTGAGAGTAGGCAACCTCGACATCCTTCGCCGTTTTCTCGATGGAATAGGGGCAAGGGACGCGGAGATAATGCGTCTCATAGACAAGAAGGAGTTTGGAGAGCTGGAAAGGAGAATGGGTGAGGAGGAATACGGGAAATTCATGGATTTCATAGCAAGCAACAACCTGGACGCCATTGAATTTGAAGAGGCGGAAAGGATGAGGGAGATAGTGAGTTATCTGGAGGATTTCGGAGTTCCATACAGCATAGATCTCTCCATAGCAAGAGGTCTTGACTATTACGTGGGCGTGGTGTTTGAAATGGATGCCCCCCGCCTCGGGGCGGAAAAGCAACTGTGCGGCGGAGGCGAGTACAATATTGTTCCTCTTCTCGGTGGAAGAAAAATACCCACCTCCGGATTTGCCATAGGATTCGACAGAACCCTTCTCGCCCTGGAGATGGAAGGATTTGACTTCAGCGAGGAAAGAAGGAGGGTGTATGTGGCCTATATGGAGGGAATGCTTAGAGAGGCTATAAAGGTGGCGAGGAAGTTAAGGGGAGAAGGAATAATCACAGAGATGGATATAATGGGCAGGAGCATAAGAAAATCCCTGGATTATGCCAACAAGAAGGGAATAAAGAACGTTGTCATTGTGGCTCCCGATGAATGGAAGGAAGGTAAAATCGTTCTCAAAAACATGGAGACGGGAGAGCAGGAAAATGTGAGCATTGAAGAGGTGATGGAGAAAATTTGACTCACCTGTGTATATGCGTTCCCGCGTTTCCTTCCATCGCCTTCCATGCGTTCTCTATGGATGTTATTATGGCCCTTTTTCCACCATTTTTTATGAAATTTATGGCCGCCTCCACCTTTGGCCCCATGGAGCCGGGCGGGAAATGGCCTTCTTTCATGTATTCTTCCATCTCCTCTATGCTCGCCTCTTCCAGCTCCTCCTGATTTTCTCTGCCATAATTGATGCAAACCCTCTCCACATCTGTTAAGATGAGAAGAACATCCGCCCCTATCTCATTGGCCAGTTTCTGGGATGCAAGATCCTTATCTATCACCGCATCCACGCCATGAAGTATGTTGCCCTTTCTGACAACGGGAATGCCTCCTCCTCCTGCAGCGATGACCACTATGCCGCTTTCCATCAACCCCTTTATTATCTCTGACTCAACTATTGAGAGGGGCTTTGGAGAGGGGACAAGAATTCTCCATCCTCCCTCCACCTTACCCATCACATAACTTTTTCTAAGGTTCTCAGCCTCAGTGGATGAGTATACGGGGCCAACGGGCTTGGTGGGATTTTTGAACGCCTCGTCCTTTTCGTTCACAATGACCTGGGTTATCACGGTTGCTATTTCTCTTTCGATACCCTGACTTTTAAATTCATTGAGAAGGCACTGCTGGATTATATATCCTATCTCTCCCTGGGTGAGTGCTCCCAGAACATGAAGGGGCATTGGAGGCACAATATCCATGGCGGCTTTCTGCTGCAGCATCAGCGCCCCCACCTGCGGGCCGTTGCCATGCGTTATTCCTATGTGCCATCCATTTTTTATCATTCTTGCGATGGAGCCGGCGGTCTTTTTCATTTCGGAAAACTGCTTGTTTATGTCTGCCTCTCTCTTCTTGCCCGTCAGTGCGTTTCCGCCAAGGGCCACCACCGCTTTCATAAAGTTAATATCTTGCATATATAAAAACTTCCATCAAAAGAGGGCATGCAGGCATTCTTCTTTTGATGATGTGGCTGAATTTTTATAGGAGTTTTATAGAAAAAGAAATATAGATTCATGGAATGGGAGGAATTTGCCGAGAAAACAAAGGCCCATGTAACCTAAAATGATGCTTTTCAGAATCCATAAGATGAAAAATATGAAGATAAAAAAATTTCTCTGTTTTTTGTTGCTGTGGCGTATCTTTAAATAGGAATCTTTGGAACAATTACTGGAATGGCCCTGTCTATGAATCTTTTTCCGCTGGATTATGTAAAAATTGTTTTTTTCATAATATCTTTCTCCCTTGCCGTATCTTGTTTTGCAAATTTTGTAATGCTCCTCGATTATCGCCGTCTACTTTGATGCTGCTATTGCTGTGCTGCAAAACAACAATTATTTAAGTGAGATCGGTTATAATTCCAGAAATGTTCAGGAGAAGAATCGAAAGGATAGGCGAACGGGCCATAGAGACGGAATTTGCCCGTCAGGTTATGCACCACCTCAGGAACAACAAGGTATTTGAAGTAATAAGGAGAGAGACGGACAGAATCCTGGCCAAGAAGCTGATGGAGGAGATAAAGAGATATCCTCTCCCCCAGCACATAGCCATAATAATGGATGGAAACAGAAGGTATGCAATGGAGCAGGGAATGCCGCCCTATAAAGGCCATGAGATGGGGAAGGATAAGCTGCAGGACGTCATAAAATGGTGTCACGAGGTGGGAGTAAAAATTCTCACCGTCTTCGCCTTTTCCACCGATAATTTTAAAAGGCCAAAGGAGGAGGTGGAGCATCTTATGTCTCTCTTTGAGCAGGATTTGAGAAGGATGGCCGAAGATGAGAGAATAAATGAGAAGGAGGTGAAGGTGAAGGTCATAGGGCAGATAGACCTGCTTCCGGAGGGTGTTAAAAGGGCAGCCAAGGATGTAATGGAAAAGACAAAAAATTATGATAAATATTACTTCAACATCGCCATAGGCTATGGAGGGAGGGAGGAGATAGTCACGGCCATAAGAAAAATAGGAGAGGATATAAAGAAAGGCAAACTCTCGCCGGAGGAGATAAACAAGGAGGTGGTCGCTTCCTATCTATATACTTCCCATCTTCCCCTTCCAGACCCTGATCTGGTTTTGAGAACATCCGGGGAGGAAAGGGTCTCCAATTTTCTTTTATGGCAACTCGCCTATTCCGAGTTATACTTTGCCGATGTTTACTGGCCCTCCTTCAAAAAGACCGATTTCCTGAGGGCCATCCAGTCATATCAGAGGAGGCAGAGAAGATATGGGAAGTAGAATTCCTCAACTTTTATTTATCTCTGGCACAATCCTTCTTTTCCTTGCTTTTCTTACTGGAGAGGGAAAAGGAGGGATATTCATCATCTTTCCCTTTTTCTATGGAAGCGGGATATTCAGCATGGTTGGCATCCTTCTCATTTTCCTTTCCTTCCTGAGCTTCTTCTTTTCCTTCCCCCATGAAATGGGAAAAACTGAATTTCCGCCGACTGAAAAGACAGAGATGAAAACAGGGGGCATAATATTCATAGGCCCAATCCCCATAGTTTTTTCCAGCGATGAAAAAATGGGCAGATTGCTTGTAACAATTGCCATATTAATTGCAATCTTTATTTTTGCCCTCCTGCTCATTACGCAACTCTTCCCATTCTGAAGGCACCGGTGAGGCGTATCTCCTCTCCTTCCAGAAGATAATCTATCCAGTGTCGGGATATCACCTCTCCGCATCCCTGCACTCTGAGCTGAAATCTGGCGCCCTCCTCCCTCATCTCTATGACGCCGTCCATGAGATGCTTTATGGTCTGCACCTCTATTTCTTCATGCATTCCTCTTGTCATGCTGAACAGGGATGTCACATTGCTTCTTTTGCACATTCCGCTCAGAACCTGGAGGAATCGAAATACCGCCTTTGCATCTGAATAAACTATGAGGGTGGAAAGGGAATCGAAAACCAGCCTGTATCTTTTGCCCTCCTCCTTTATCAGCTGTATTATGGAGGATGCTATTCTCTCCCTGTTGATGGGGC
>JAGGZK010000066.1 GCA_021162065.1 Thermoplasmata archaeon | reverse complement strand
TGGGCATTCCCACAATACTGAAAACGACCGATGAAATCTATGCCGCCTATGATGGAAGAGATGAACCGGAGAAAATAAAGTATGCCATAAAGGATGCCATAGAGGAGTATGGTATAAAATATGTTCTTTTGGCAGGTGGTATGGAGGGGCAGCACGTTCATAAATGGTATGTTCCAGTCCGCTACTCTTATTTAGATGATGGAGTGAAAACAGGATATATGAGCGATCTTTACTACGCAGATGTATATAAATATGACAATGGAAGCCTTGTTTTTGAAAATTGGGATAGCAATGGGAATGGAGTATATGCTGAATGGAGTAAAAGCAACAAAGATGTGCTCGATATGTACCCCGATGTGTATGTTGGGAGGTTGGCGTTCAGATGGAAATGGGAAATAAAAGGAGTGATAGATAAGATAATTGGATATGAGAACAATGCTCGCAACCAAGAATGGTTCAAAAGAATGGTTGTGATAGGAGGAGATTCCTTTCCCGATAAGGACTTAGGCACCGATTACATAGAGGGACAAGAAGAATGTGACAAGGCATTGAGTTATATGGATAATTTTAGCCATGTGAGAATATATGTGGAGGGAGGGGATGTTAATTTCACACCAGAAAATGCTGAAATTGAACTTTCCAAAGGAGAGGGCTTTGTCTATTTCAGCGGTCATGGGAGTCCTGCGTCCTGGGGAACGCACCCCCATAATCATTTCCATAAATGGATTGACTTTGATTTGAAAAATATAAGGAAACTGAATAATGGGGAAAAACTGCCGGTTCTTATTGTTGGTGGTTGCCTTAATTGTCGCTTTGATACAAGTATTCTCCGCATTTTCACCGATGGGATATGGACTTATTTCTCAGAATATGCAATACCCGAATGCTGGGGATGGCTTTTCACCAGAAATCCGAATGGAGGAAGTATAGCAACAATGGGAAACACCGACCTAGGTTATGGAGCGATTGGAGATGGAAATAGTGACGAAATTCCCGATGGTACTCCAGACGGTATTCCGGATTGCATCCAGTATTTTGATGGATGGCTTGAACCCCATTTCTTTGAGGTTTATAACAAACATGGAAAAGATATGCTTGGAGAAGCATGGGGAACAAATCTTGCCGATTATCTTAACCAATTTCTCATCGACTGGAGCAAGGAATGGGAAAGTGGATTGCCATATAATTTCCATATAGTAAACTGCAAGACAGTACAGGAATGGGTTTTATTGGGAGATCCATCATTAAAAATAGGTGGCTATTGATTTTCTGCAGGCTCAGGAAAAGAGATAAAATATTCTGAAGGAGTACGAAAATTTTAAGTGATGTAATTCCATAATTCAGTGGGATTTAAGATGAAAGGAAAATGGTTGCTGAGTTTTATGGCATTGGGCATGATGATTTTCAGTGGGGCTGGAGGAATAGGAGTTAACACATCCATGATGAATAAATGCCCCATAGAACACATAAATGATGGCATATCTCTTTCCGCCCCGGTAATTGTCGAAGAAGGCAAATATTCCTACATTCTGATGGATGGCATATCCCATTATACAAAAGATGCAGGGATGCCCTCTATACCAGTAATAACAAAAACATATGTCTTCCCCGCGGGCAGCAAAATAATGGGTGTGGAGTGTGTGCCTACGGATGTGGAACTTATGAAAACGGATAAGAAAATAATACCTTCAGTGGGAGCAATTCCTCTCGGACATGCAGCGAGAGCAGTAAGAGAGGAAAATGAAAGAGTATATTCTTCCTCTCTTCCATACCCAACGGAGTGGTTCAGGTATAACATAGGCGTAGGACTAAAGGATGGAAAGCATGTCATATTTCTAACCATTGAAATGCACCCTGTGAGATATTATCCTGCCGACGGCATACTGGAGTATGCAAGGAATATGAACATAAGGGTGGAGTATGAGAGGGGGGGTATGAATTTCGGAGATGACTATGACCTAATGATAGTAGCGCCTAAGGAGTTCAGCGATGCTCTCCAGCCACTGGTGGAGCATAAGGAAAAGTATGGAATAGGGACTCTGATGATGACAACCGAGGATATCTACTCTTTCTACAATGGCAGAGATGAGCAGGAGAAGATAAAGTACGCCATAAAGGATGCTGTGGAGGAATATGGAGTAAAATATGTTCTTCTTGTGGGTGCCATGAAGGGGCAACGCCTCCACAAGTGGTATGTGCCCGTTCGCTACAGCCATCTTGATGACAACTCCAGCTGGGAAACCGGATATATAAGCGACCTATACTATGCAGATTTATATAAATATGAGAATGGCAACATCGTTTTTGATAACTGGGACAGCAACGGCAATGGAATAATTGCGGAATGGACCCCCAACAATAAAGATGTTCTTGATTTGTATCCCGACGTATATGTGGGCAGGCTGGCGTGCAGATACCCATGGGAAGTGAAAACCATGGTGAGCAAAATAATACAGTATGAGGAAAATGCTGGCAACGGAGATTGGTTCAAACGCATGGTGGTGATAGGTGGCGACTCCTTCCCTGATCAGGACATAGGAACGGATTATATAGAGGGACAGGTGGAATGCGATAAAGCATTGAGCTACATGGATGGCTTTGAACATGTGAGGGTGTATGTGGAAAATGGCGATGTAGAATTCACGCCGGAGAATGCCCAGGAAGCTCTCTCGGAAGGCGAGGGCTTTGTGTACTTCAGCGGACACGGCAACCCGGCGTCATGGGCGACTCACCCCCACAACGATTTCAACACATGGATTGATTTCAGTCTGAAAAACATAATGAATCTCAACAACGGGGAAAAACTGCCGGTTCTTGTTGTTGGTGGTTGCCACAACTGTCAGTTCAACACCAGCATACTCCGGCTTCTAACGGAAGGCATATGGGCATACTTAATTGGTGAAGTAACGCCAGAATGCTGGGGATGGCTCTTCACCAGAAATCCTCAGGGAGGGAGTATAGGAACCATAGGTAATACGGGTCTTGGCTACGGCACCGTTGGCGATGGCCCCGTGGATGAGGTGCCTGATAGCGAGCCGGATGGCATACCTGACTGCATTCAGTATCTCGGAGGATGGCTTGAGCCCCATTTCTTCGAGGTTTACAGTAGTGGTAAGGACATGCTGGGTGAGGCATGGGGCACTGCCCTGACGGATTACCTCAACGAATTTCCCATTGACTGGACATCTGAGTGGACGGGAGTGAGGCCATACACCATAAATCTGGTGAACTGCAAAACGGTGCAGGAGTGGGTGCTTTTCGGCGATCCATCCCTGAAAATAGGGGGGCTACTGATTCTTCTCCCCCACCTTTAACTCTTTCGCCGGAATACCCGCATATATCTTCCCGCTTTTCAGTTTTTTACCTTTCGTCACCAGACTCTTGGCTGCCACAACCACATTGTCCTCTATTTCCACACCAGGCATTATAAATGACTCACCTCCAATCAGACAGTTCTTTCCTATCTTGACCTTCCTAACTATGAGTTTTTCCTCTCCCAGATGACCGGTGATCAAAGAACGCCCTCCAATCATTGTATTGTCTCCTATCTCCACCACGCACGGGTCAGAAATCCATTCCTCACCGGCAAGAAAAACATTCTTCCCTATCCTGCATCCGATGAGGGAGAGATAAAAGGATTTTATGGGCGGAAGGATGAAAATGTTCATGAGACGGTATGTGGGATAATAAAGGGCGAAATAGAGGGTATATTTGAAGGTGTTCTTGTCCATTATGGTCTTCGCATACTCTCCTTCCCCGTATTTCAGCCGGAGGACATTTATGAAGAAGGCGGTGGAAAGAATGGTGGAGAAGACTAGGAGAAGATAATTAATCATCATCGACAAGGAAAAAATGAAAATGTGGAACAGGTTGCCAAAATCGAGGAATTTTATGAGGAAGTAGGCCAGCAGGATGGAGGGAAACATGGCGATTCCATAGGCCAGGATGGGAATTACGAAAACAAGTATTATCCTTGCCACACCTCTAAGTGATAACTCATATTTCCTTTCCTCACCGGTGTACTTCATGAGTTTTATAGAAAGAAGTTTAAAGAAGTTTTTGCACTCTGCCAAGTGTCATTCACACAACAAAAATTACTGAAAAATAATTCCTCTGCTACGATAGATGGGGACACATCACAGGTTGTCTAATAAATTACCTGTACTTCAGAGGCTAAAATAAAGAGGATTCAAAAAACAAGATTGAAATTGTTTTTATACCACATATTTGTTTGTATAAAATGCTATCTTACTAAGCATTTACATACAAACTTCTCAAGTTTCCTCTTTAGACTTCTTAATTCTTCATCAGAATATGTTTTTTCATTGGAAAAATTAGGGTCTAAGGTCTTGGAAGGAATAAACTTTTGCAAGATGTACAATTCAGCCCCTTCTATTAATTTCCCTATGCTGAGAATATCTTTTTTACTAAGCTGTGATTTTACAACTGTTGTGCGAAACACATATTTTATGCCTGAGTGCATAATTAAACCTATACTCTCTCTAATCCTTTCGGAACAAACGAGTGAATGAGTGATTACATTGTATTTTTCTAATGGTGCTTTTATATCCATTGCTATGTAATCCACCAAACTATGATTTATTATCGTTTCCAGCATTTTAGGATTACTTCCGTTTGTATCCAATTTGATGAGATAACCCATCCCCCTAATCTTTTGAATAAATTTTAGCAAATCTTGCTGCATGGTTGGCTCTCCGCCAGTTATTACAACAGCATCTATTTTTCCTTTCCTTTTTTCTAGAAAAGATAAAACTGTCTTTTCTTCAACCCTTCCCAAAGTGAAAGGGATGAGTTCAGGATTATGACAATAGGGGCATCTAAAATTGCAACCTTGTGTAAATACAATACAGCTTAATTTTCCAGGATAATCTATCAATGAAAACTTTTGAAATCCACCAATGATCATATTCTAAATGTTTTTCTAAGCATATACTCTTCCTGTTTCCCTTTGTTCCATTGTTCAATAGGCCTTAAATATCCAACTATCCGAGAGTATATCTCACATTTTTTGTTACATTTTGGGCATATTTCATTCTCTCCAGCCAAATAACCATGAGACGGACAAATACTAAATGTTGGAGTAATTGTAAAGTATGGCAAGCGATAATTTTCGCATATTTTACGAATTAAATTTTTGACTGCCCCACCATCTTCAATTCTTTCCCCCACAAATAGATGAAGAACCGTTCCTCCAGTATATTTTGTCTGTAATTCGTCCTGTAACTCCAGCACTTCGAAAATGTCATCGGTATAATTTACTGGCAATTGCGTAGAATTTGTATAAAATGGTTCCGCGCCCTTTCGGTATTCTTCTTCGTTTGCACAGATTATATTGGGATACTTTACTTTATCTATTTTTGCAAGCCTGTATGATGTGCTTTCTGCTGGAGTGGCTTCCAGATTATAATTATTACCTGTCTCTTCTTGAAATTCTATTAATTTAGCCCTCATAAAATCTAAAACTTTAACTGCGAATTTTCTTCCTTCCTCTGTAGCGATGCTCTCGCCAAAAATGTTAAGGCAAGCTTCATTCATTCCTACTAAGCCAATAGTCGAAAAATGATTTTTCCAGTAACAACCAAATCTCTCATTTATATTCCTCAGATAAAATTTTGAATAAGGATACAAATTTCCTTTTGTAAACTTTTCCAAAACCTTTCTTTTTATTTCTAAACTTTCTCTTGCCAGTTCCATTAGATTTTTCAATCTTTCTATAAAGTCATCTTCATCTCTTGCGAGATAGCCTATCCTGGGCATATTGATTGTAACTACCCCTATACTTCCAGTAAGAG
>JAGGZK010000051.1 GCA_021162065.1 Thermoplasmata archaeon | reverse complement strand
CATCATCCCTTCCCTGCGTTGTGAAATACTTTCCGCTGTATATTTCATTCAATCCAACAATTATTGTTTTTATGCCATGACTCTCTTTATGCTCCTTCAATGGCTGCAGGTCTGCCATCCAGTCATCTGGGGCGATGATGAGCAAATCGTAGGTGTCGACGGTGTTTGTTGTTGGCATGGGAACGGTTTCATAACTTATATCCACCTTCACGCTATCGGTGTAGATTAATTTGTTTTCCGCAGGCACATACCTGCAGGGGTATATGAAAATGGACAGGGTAACCATCCTCTCTCCATTATACAGCCCAACGGTTGTCCTTGTCTCCACCCAGTTCTCTGGATAGGGCTCGTTGCTCTCATAAACCTTCCCTTCCTTCATCACCAGTTTGCCCTGTGTCGTCATTAAAGTATACATGGGATAGGGCTTCACCTTGGATGCCAGAGGCATCTCATACACGGTGCCCTTCTCCGCCGTCACCTCCACCTTCGTGCCAAGGGGGAATCTTATAACATCCACCTTATAGGGAAGTATGGGTTTTCCTTCATCCATTATTGACTTTGCTCCACTGAGAGAAACTATTGTATAGCCATTGTTTTCCTTTATTTCCGGTTTCTCGAAAGTGTAGACCCTTTCCATGAACTGGACTTTGCTTTCGCTGCCAGTATCCGTGACATTGCTCACTCCTGCCAGCGCAGCTCCAAATAAAAACACACCCAGCATCAGTATTGCCATTACCTTTTTCATATTATCATCCTCGCATTAAAATGTCCTCTCATTAATAAATTTATCGCCTGTTAAATTCGTGCTGCATCATCCGCAATCCATACATACATTTAGAATCAATAAACAATGCAGCAAAATAGTAAAAAATAAATGGGCTCGGGGAGATTCGAACTCCCGACCTTCGCCGTGTGAGGGCGACGTCATAAACCCCTAGACCACGAGCCCTGATGCAAGATGTAATAAAAAGGAGGTATAATATATTTTTTTATCCCTCCTTCAACTTCTGAATTGCCTCTTCGTATCTCTCACTTTTGAAAATATAGGAGCCCGCCACAACCACGTCAACCCCCCTCTCTCTCAGATGTTTTATGTTCTCAGCATTCACTCCTCCATCAACGGCAAGGTAGATGTCCCTGCCGTCAATCATTTTTTTTGCTTCCTCAATCTTTCCCAGCATTTCCTCTATGAATTTCTGCCCCCCAAAGCCCGGCTCCACGGTCATTATGAGTAGAATATCGAGTTTATCCATAAGATGCTCCACGCTGGAAAGAGGTGTGGCAGGATTCACAGCAACTCCGGCTTTGCAGTGTTCTCCAATCTCCTCCAGAAGACGCCACAGACTGTGGCTTGCCTCCGCATGCACGGTTATGTAATCCGCTCCAGCCTTCACAAATTCCATGAAATGCTTCTCGGGCTCAGAAATCATGAGATGCACATCGAAGGGTATGGATGCATATCTCCTAATGCTTTTCACAACACACGGTCCTATGGTGATGTTGGGAACGAAGTGGCCATCCATCACATCTATGTGAATCCAGTCAGCCCCCGCCTTCACCACCGCCCTTATCTCTTCTCCCAGTTTTGAAAAGTCGGCGGAAAGTATGGAGGGAGAAACTATCATGAAAAATAAGCAGGATTTAATATAAAAAGGTGATGAAAGTTTCCCTATTACTTTCATCTTCGATTTCAAAAATCGAGAAGTAATTAAATAGGGTTGCAATTACATTAGCATGAAGGCCGTCATTCCTGCCGCAGGCCTGGGGACAAGGTTCCTTCCCATAACCAAGAGCAGTCCAAAGGAAATGCTGCCCATAATAGACAGGCCGGCCATCCAGTATGTGGTGGAGGAGGCGATTAACTCCGGCATCGAAGACATAGTGATAGTGACGGGGAGGGGAAAGGAGGCCATAGAGAGATATTTTGACATGGCCTATGAACTTGAAAGAGTTCTGGAGGAGAGGGGGGAGATGGAAAAACTTCAGGAGGTTAGGAGAATTTCTGAAATGGCATCCATATTTTTTGTTCGCCAGAAGATGCCCCTCGGCCTTGGACATGCCATATATGTGGCAAAAAATCATATGGGGGAGGAGAGCTTTGCAGTTCTTCTTGGAGATGATATAATAGTGGCAGACAAACCATGCATCAAGCAGTTGAGGGAAATACATAAAAAATATGGCTGCAGCGTGGTGGCGGTTCAGGAAGTGGAAAAGGAGGATGTGAGGAAGTATGGCATAGTGGAGGGGGAGGAGGTGGAGAAGGGAGTTTACAGAATAGAAAGAATGATTGAGAAACCTTCACCTGAGGAAACGGCATCGAGAAATGCCATAATGGGGAGGTACATTCTCACCCCCGCCATCTTCAAATGCATAGAGAGAACAGAGCCTGGGAAAAAGGGCGAGATACAGCTCACCGATGCCCTCAATCTTCTGTTGGAAAAGGAGGATATATACGCCTATGAGTTCAGGGGCAGGAGATATGATCTGGGCAATAAATTTGACTGGCTCCGCATAAATGTGGAAATGGCGATGCAGCATGATGATTTCAGAGAAAAAATGAGGAAATTCCTGCAGAAGATTTTGCAGGATTAATTCTCCCGGCAGGAAAATATTTATTATTTCCTCCAGCATTTCATCTCATGCTACCCACCATGGATGATTTTGATTTTGAGGAAAAGGGTGTTATTTTACGCATAGACATAAACTCACCTCTCGAGCCGGGTACGCTCCGCATTCTGGACAACTGGAGGATGCGAAAGGTGATGCCCACCCTTAAAGAACTTAAAGAAAAGAATGCGAGGGTGATAATGCTGGCCCACCAGGGAAGGCCCGGAAAATGGGATTTTACCGGACTGGAGAGACATGCGGAGGAAATGAGCAGGTTGCTGGGCGAGGAGATAAAATTTGTGGATGATGTATATGGCGAGAAGGCCCTTCAGGAGATAGAGAAATTGAAGAAAGGCGAGATTCTTCTGCTGGACAATGTCAGAAAATGCAGCGAGGAGATGGAGAAGAAGGCAGCGGAGGAGCATGCCCAGGCGGAGATGGTGAAAAAACTGGCTCCCTATGCAGATGCCTTCGTAAATGATGCCTTCGCTGCAGCCCACAGAAAACAGTGTTCATTGCTGGGATTCATGCCCGTACTGCCCTCCTTTGCGGGCCGCCTTATGCAGAAAGAGGTGGAAATGGTGGATATGCTGCTGAAAAAGGCAGAGCGGCCCCGCCTCTTCATATTCGGAGGAGGGAAGTACGAGAATGCAATAGATGTGATAGATAAACTTCTCCAGGATGGAACGGCGGATAAAATAATGCTGGGGGGTATGCCCGCCAATGCCTTCCTCGCTGCCATGGGTAAATATGACATGGAGGTGGATGAGAGGGTGCCAAAAATGCTGGAGAGATATAAAGATAAACTGGTGCTTCCCAGCGCAACCCTCGACGGCAAGGACATAGACGAGGAAAGCATAGAAAGATTCAAGGAGGAGATAGAGAATGCTGCCTCCATATTCATCTCCGGCCCCATGGGTGTCTTCGAGGACGAGAACTACAGAAGGGGAACGGAGGAGATACTGAAAAGCATAGCCCGCTCCAGCGCCTTCTCCATGGCGGGCGGCGGCCACACGGCGGCGGCCATCAACATGCTGGGGCTGGAGGAGGAATTTTCATATGTCTCCACCGGCGGCGGTGCCCTGGAGAGGATGTTGATGGGAGAAAGGTTGCCGGTAATAGAGGCGCTGATAAAATTTAAAAGGTAAACCTGATTACCTATCATGACGACAGTACATGTTGTTGGTACAGGTACAATTGGTGAACCCCTCATTGGACTTTTGTGTGATTTGAAAAATGATCTGGGCATAGACGAGGTTACATTCTACAAGCACAGTCCCGTTCTCACAGACAGGCCCAAAATAAGGAGTTTGATGAAGAGGGGAGGAGTGCTTGTGGTAGGGGAGGAAAAGATAAACGAGTTCAGGGAACTGGGCGTGGAACCCACCTACACGGCGGAGGAGGCCATAAAGAGGGCGGATGTGGTGGTGGACTGCTCACCCAAGGGGAAGGGACTGGAGAATAAAGAAAAGTTCTACAAAAAATATGAGAACGAGGTGAAGGCCTTCATAGCCCAGGGCTCGGAGTTTGGGTTCGGGAAACCATATGCGGTGGGAATAAATGATGAGGTGGTAAAAAACGAGAAATACATCCATGTGGTGAGCTGCAACACCCACAATATTGCCGTGGCCATAAGATGTGCTGCCCTGGATGGAGGGGCAGATAACTTCGTTTCGGGAAGATTTGTGTGCATAAGGAGGGCAACGGATATCTCTCAGGCGGAGAAGTATATACCCGCCCCCTATGTCAACACCCACAAGGATGAAAGGTTCGGCACACACCATGCCAAAGATGTATGGCATCTCTACAACACCATGGGCTATGACCTGGATGTTTTCTCCTCAGCCCTGAAACTCAACACACAGTACATGCATTCCATCTGGTTTGACATAAAAGTGAAGAACCCCACAAGCAACGAGGAAGTGGTGCAGCGCTTCGCCAACGAGAAAAGGGTCGCCATCACCCACAAAAAACTTGCCAGCCTGGTTTTCTCCTTCGGAAGGGACCACGGGCATTACGGCAGGATACTCAACCAGACGGTGCTGGTGGCTCCTACAGTAAGAGTGAGAAATGGCAATGAGATATTCGGTTTCTGCTTCACCCCGCAGGATGGAAACTCGCTGCTTAGCAGCGTATCCGCCATAATGAAGACGTTATATCCGAATGAATACGAGGAGAGAATGAAGGTGCTGGACAGATTCCTCTTTGACGAGGTATAATCTCTTCCTTCTTCCTTTTATTCTGTTGTGATTTTTATTCTGTTTAAAACCAAATTAAAAGTTAAAAGAGAGGAAAAGAAGGGCGGTTATCTCCTGCCGTACCACATTACGTCACTGCTTCCCTCTATGTAGACGAATACACCTCTTCCCGTCTCCATGGTGAAGTTATCATTGGACACCGTGCCAACCATATGCGTCTCAAATTCCTGCGATGTCTCATTCCATTTGACAACGTAAACACATTTGTTTATGTCTCCTCCGAAATCCTCTGCAGTTGTGTTGGCTATGCCCGTCCATCCTATGGCATTCAAGCCCGGTTTCAATGCAATGCTTATGTTCTCTATGGGCTGCCCGGTCATGT
>JAGGZK010000024.1 GCA_021162065.1 Thermoplasmata archaeon | reverse complement strand
GCGTCCCTGCTGGCATCAAGAAAAACCCTGTATCCACCATCCAGGAAGATGGTGGGATACCAGTAAAAGTTGTAATCATTCTTTATCCTGTCATATGCAAACTCGTTTTTGTCTCCGACCATTGTCACGTAATAGAAATTATACTCATGACTGGTGTAAAGGTCGAATAGCATTTCATTCATGGCGGGGCAATCCGGGCAATATGATGCGCTGGCCACTTCCGCAAATACGGCAGCATTGCTTACTGGCAACAGAATATTAAAAAGTATTCCAGCAGATAATAGTGCTATAACAATTGTTAACTTCATAGAAAATTAATACGGCGTAATATTTAAGGTTTTCTGCATCAAAAGTTAAGCAGAATTGACGGCATAAGGATGCAACATTTCTGCTTTTCATTCATTGTTTTTATTTCCAGATTTTCGACAACCCAAATCAAATAATATATAATACCATTCCACATTTATCCATGTGATAGGGGAATATCTCAAACTCTCGCGCTCCTTCAATGTTGGCCTCACTGCCATAGCTCCCGTGCTGGGCGCCCTGAGCAATGGGGAGGAGAATCTGTTCCATCTTTTCCTTTTCTTTATGGTGGGATTTTTTGGCCACTGCTATGGTTTTGCTCTCAATGACATAGTGGATTACCGGATAGACCGTCTTTCCAGCGAGCTGGTGGACAGGCCTCTGGTAAGCGGGAAGATAAGTTTGAGGAATGCATGGATATTCACCATCGTGATGCTTATTTTGTCTTTTTTGATTGCCCTCTGGATTGCGCATATTTACTCCAATTTTCTCTCCTTTCCAATTCTTGTTCTCTCCGCCGTCTCCATCACCATTTACGATTTCATAAGCAAAAGAATGCCCGCCATGGACATATTTGTTGGCGGAGGGATAATCCTGCTTATACTTTATGGAGCACTCACTGTAAACATCCATCTCACTCACCTTGCCTATATCGTTGCCCTCCTCGGCACTCTGCAGGTGCTGTTCATGCAGTTCATAGCAGGTGGGCTGAAGGACGCGGAGCATGATTTTAAGGGCAATGCAAAAACACTTGCCATAAAAATGGGAGTTAGAGTGGAGGAGGGAGAAATGTATATACCATTCTCCTTCAAGATGCTTGCCTATACTATACAGGCGGTATATCTCGTCTTTCTTTTCTATCCCTTCTATGCCTTTGAGGAGTTCAGAGGTGGCGTTGTTCACATCGCCATTCTTTCTGTTCTTTCATTACTGATGCTCTACGCGTCCCACTCTCTCCTCAGTATGAAAAGGTTTGTGAGAAATGAGGCGAGAAAATACATAGGAATGCACTATTACATCAACTTTTCCCTGGTTCCTGTCATGCTCTCGGTTCTTAACCCCTTCATTGCCCTCATTGCCCTCATACCTCCCGCCGCATTTGTCCTTTCCAATCTCGCCCTTCATGGCAGCATATTGCCGAAAACCATGTGATAAAATGATAAGGAAAATAAGGAATCTGGAAGAGGGAAGGAAAATGCTTGAGAAAATAGGGGTTTACAGCGAGGCAGTGGATATAATGCTGCCCAAGATGTTCAACCACAACATTAAATTTTCAGATTTGCCGCCGCAGGATGCCATAATAATAAAGCAGGAGATGCTCTCGGTGGGAGGAGATGCGGCCATATCAGAGAAGACTCTTCCTCCCTTCTCAGAAAAAACGGATGTGCTCATAATGGGGAACGAGAAGCAGCTCAGGAGAGTTGCAAGAAAGCTGCGCATGCAGTACAACCGTCTTGCCATGATTGGAGAGGAGATGGAACGCCTGATGAGCAATCTTCGCAAAAAGCAGGAAATGAAAATAGGCGGCAGGAGATTCCTTTTTGGTGAGAGAACTTACATAATGGGAATCCTGAATGTAACGCCCGATTCCTTTTATGACGGAGGGAAATTCTTCGATGCCGAGGCAGCAGTAAAAAGGGCAAAGGAGATGGAGAAGGAGGGGGCGGATATTATAGACATAGGGGGAGAATCCACGCGGCCATTTTCAAAGCGCATCGATGCGATGGAGGAGATGAAGAGGGTCATTCCTGTCATAGAGGCCATAAGAGATGACATTTCCATCCCCATCTCCATAGACACCTACAAGCCGGAGGTGGCGGAGAGAGCCATAGAGGCGGGTGCTAACATGGTGAATGATATCACAGCACTGGGGAATGAGAGAATGCTGGAGGTGGTGAGGGAGTATGAGGTGCCGGTATGCATGATGCACATGAAGGGGAGGCCGGAAAACATGCAGAAAATAGCCCATTATGAGGATGTGATGGAGGAGATATATCGTTTCCTGAAGGAGAGGATTGAATATGCCCTGGAGAACGGAATAGAGGAGAATAGGATAATAATTGATCCCGGAATAGGATTCGGGAAAAGGACCGGCGAGGGCATAGAAGATAATTGTGAGATAATAGGGCGTCTGGAGGAATTGAAGGGTCTCGGAAGGCCGATTTTGATGGGCATCTCCAGAAAAACCTTCATAGGAAACATAACCTCCATGCCGGTGGAAAAACGTCTGGAAGGAAGCCTGGGGGCGGAGGCAATAGCCATAGCAAACGGGGCGGATATAATAAGATGTCATGATGTCATGGCAACCAAGAAAATGGCCATGGTGGTGGATGCTATCGTGAGGAATAACTTTATTCAACAATAGCATCAAAAGTTTTTAATTGGTTGAGTCCATATTTTTATGTTTTTGATGATGGATGTGGTGGAGAGGATAGGGGGATATCTCATGCATATGTCTGGGGGAAATATTTTACTCGCCGCCCTTTATGCTGGCTTATTTGTGGCCATAATGACTTCCCTCGGCTCCTTCATCGCCATCTTTGCCCATAAAATGCCAGAGTGGGGATTGGATGTGAGCCTTTCATTTGCTGCTGGAGTGATGATTGTGGCAAGTTTCACAAGCCTCATTCTTCCCGGGATTGAGATAACGGGAAGCTTTACCCCTGTTGCAATGGGAATTTTTCTCGGTATCCTCCTGATTTTTTTGATGGATAAGGGCATTCCTCATGAACACAGGGTGGCGGGCTATGAGGGGCCTGAAAAGTTTCGCGAAAAACTCAGGATGATGTGGCTTATCATATTCGCCGTCATAATCCACAATCTTCCTGAAGGTCTTGCCATAGGCACCACCATGGTTTATGATTTGCATCTTGGCATAATAACTGCCATAGCCATAGGTATTCAGGATATTCCAGAGGGTGCTGTCGTTTCTCTCCCCCTTGCTCTCATGCAGAAAAAGCGGCTAAGACCAATTGCACTGGGCGTGATGAGCGGGGTGGCGGAGATGATGATGGTGCTGATGGGGGCCATATTCTTCAATCATTTCAATTTTCTTCTTCCCTACGGAATGGGGCTGGCGGGCGGCGCCATGCTCTATGTCACGGTGAAGGAAATGATTCCCGAGATATATGAAAGGAGGGAACATGAGTTGCTCATAACCCTGGGCTTTTTCCTGGGCTTCTATATCATGCTTTTCCTGGATTCTGTTATGGGTTAATCATCTCAGAAATATGTTGACTTTCTGCCTTTTGCTGTACATGAAATCATCCTCGGTGCTCTCCTTCGCCTCCTCCACAAATTCCGTCATTTGGGCAATTCTTGCGCTCATCTCATCAGCCAGATATACGGTCAATGCTTCGGGGAACATGGGCTCCTTGGGAGAGCCATTCTCATTCTTTCCGTGGTGGCTCACCATTATGTGCAGAATCTTATTTTTAAGATTCTCATCCATGCCCATTTCCTCCATTTTCTTTGCCACATAATGAAATCCCAGCATCACATGCCCCAGGAGCTGCCCTTCGTTGGTCCCCTTTATGCGCGTCGTTACCTCCATCTCTTCCAGCTTTCCTATGTCATGAAGAAGGGCGCCGGCCACCAGAAGGTCATGGTTCAGGGAGGGGAAGTTTCTTTCTGCTGTCATGCAGAAATCCAGTACCTCCAGAATATGCTCCAGCAGGCCCCCCATCCAGTTGTGGTGTATGGATATGGCTCCGGGATGCCCCTTTAATTTTTCCTTTATCTCATCATCATCGAATATGGAACGAAGAAGATGTTTTATCTCCTCGTTTTCCACCGATTCTATGGCTTTGAGAAGCTGCTGATACAATTCCTCCGTATCCTTTCTTGCGGGTTTGACAAAATCCTCCTTTCTGTATTCGTCCTCCTCAAGCACCTTTATTAAATCATCCTCGTTGGCAGAAAGCTGCAACTTTCCCCGAAAGGATGAGACTCTTGCCCTTATTCTTATGACAGCATCTGCCTTTATGGAGTCATATATTGCCCTCACCTTTTCTTTCTCCTTTCCGCCCCAGTAAACATATTCTATGCTTTTTCCGCTGCTGTCTGTGAGGATGAGGGTGAAGGAGTATCCCTTGGAATATTCCGCAATTCCTCTCTTTATTTTCACCACAAAAATGTCATCTATTATGTTTCCCTCTTCCAGCTGGGAAATGGATTGCTTTTTGGTGTATACTTTTGCATTTTCCTCTTCCATATTTTGCTAATGATGTGCCGAGTAAATACTTTGCCCCCAGCAAAAATTTACGCAAACATGGAAATGCCACTCAGATCGCCCATCATTCATCATCTCTCGGCATCACGTTCATCATCATCGTGGCATTTTACTAATGCATCTGCCAGTTAAATTTTTTGGGAATTCAACAAATACAAATTTGGAATTCAAATTTTATAAAACCCATTTAAAACAAATTTTTACTAATTTTTAAAAGCATTTCCAGAATGCCTTCTATGGAATTTACCGGGAAGGTTGTTGTGGCAGCATTATTCCTCACTCTCCTTTACCCCCCATCTTTGGTTATGGGAACCGGGGAAGGGAAGGATGGAGACATCTCTCTCGCCCAGATGATGGAGGGAGATTTCTCCATTCTCTACCCCAGATGTTCCGATCCGGCTATTGTTGAAAAGGGGGATGAATTTGACATAATCATTGACGATAGCGATTTCGTTGATGTTATGGCGATGATATCCACCGCCTATGAACCTGTGGTGGATGAAATATATCTGGAAATAGAGGGGTATGAAAAGGGGGAGGAAACGGTGATACACGCAAAGATACCCTCAAGCACTCCTCCAGAACTCTACAATCTAACAATAATTGTTGATAAAGGGGAGAATTATTATGTTACCGAGCCGAGGGCAGTGAGTGTCATGGATGAAATAGATGGCAACTTCACCTTTGTTCACATAACCGATTTTCATATAGGGGATATAAGGGGGTTCAAGGAAAATCCGAAGGAGACAATTGGATGGAAGGCGGCGAAGAAATGCGTGGAGGAGATAAATCTTCTTCATCCCGACTTTGTTGTTATGACGGGTGATGTCGTCTTCGGGCAGCTCTACCCCTTTGAATATTCCATAGAATATCCGGAATTTTACAGAATCCTTCAAACCTTTGATGTTCCCACCTTCATATGCCCGGGAAACCACGACGGCTATGTGCAGACCTTCCAGGACGGCTTTGTTTTCTGGCAGAAGTATTTTGGCCCCCTGTATTACTCCTTTGATTATGGAAAGGCACATTTTGTGATGGCAAACTCCTATGACTGGCCCTGGATAACCAGATTCGGCATCTCCTATCTGGTGTTCAACTGGGGCGGCTCCATAGGGGAGGAGCAGATGTCCTGGATTGAAAATGACCTCAGGGAAAACAGTGACGCAAAAATGAAGGCAATCGGATTGCATCATAATCCCCTATGGGATACGAGAAACGATTCGCTCTTTCGCATCCATGGTTATGTTGGGAGGGAGAAACTTCTTTCCATCATTGAAGAGTATGGAGTTGATGCCGTGCTTGCCGGCCATGTGCATTATGACGATGTTACCATAAAAAATGGAACCATTTATATTACAACAACCACCGCCTCCAGCAGTTTGAGCAGCGACGACGCCTACTGGGGCTATCGCCTCATAGATGTAAGGAATTATTCCATAGTGTCATACAATTACAAAGAACCAAAGTTTTCTCTGCCTTCCTACAGAATAAACATATCATGGGAGAGCGAAGCAAAGGCGGTTGTGAGAAATAACTTGGATATGGGCATTACCATCCATCTCACCTTTTTGGTGGAGGAAGGCAACTACAAAGTTCATGGTGGAGATGTGGAGATGGTGAGAGAGGGAAATGGATACAGTGAGGTATATGTTGTGGCATCTCTCGAAAAGAATTCAGAGAAGGAGATATACATCGAATCAATCTGATTCGATGCGGGGCGCCAGCAGATACATTATTCTTATGTTGCCATCTGCCATCTCAAAGGTTAGTTTCACCGGATAGTTATTTCCGAGATTTATGGTGATTTCCTCGCTTTTTCCCCTTGCCACCTTTATCATGTCCCTGAGGTAGTCAAGAGGAAACATGCTTTTGACCTCCTCCTCACATTTAATGGAAATGAGATTGTCCTTGGTGAGAGTAAGCTCAAGAACATCCGCATCCCCCTCGCTTTTCATCTGGAAGTTGTCCTTGGTGGCTATGAAGGTGATGTGATCCGAGATGCTCTCTGCCGCCCTTATGGCCTGCCATATATCTGCTGTGGGGGCGACTATTTCTGCCGGAAACTCAAGGCTGGGTATTTTGGTATCGCTCATTTCCGAGACGTCCAGGAGGGGGAGTTTCCTCTTCAGATTTCCTATGTTGACTATTAGCCTTCCTTCATCCTTCTTGTATTCCATGGTAACAACATCGTCCCCTCCCGCAATCTTGAGTATGCTGTTGAATTTATCCAGGTCTATTCCTATCTCAGAATCCTCGCTGCAGTTGTATTCCTCAAACGCCTCCTTCCTCAATTTGAAGTCAATCATTCCCACATGGGCTGGATCGACGGTTCTTCCATAGATGCCATCGGCGGTGAGTTTAAACTTTGCCTCGTCCACCAGTATGGCGGTGGCGTCTATTATCGTCTTTATAAAATCAGGTTTTATCTTTGCTTGGAACATCTTTTAAATAATGCTTTCATATTTAAAAAGATAGCGATGGTGAAAAAATGATTATGGAGGTAATAAAAAAGAGGAGAAGCGTTAGGAGATATTCTTCACAGGACATAAGGGAGGAGGTGCTTAAGGAAATTCTGGAGGCGGCCCGCCTGGCACCGTCTGCCAAAAATCTTCAGGCCTGGAAATTCATAGTGGTGAGGGATAAGGCGACAAAGGAAAGGCTGGCGGAGGCAGCGAAGGGGCAGTGGTTCATGGCGGAGGCGCCCGTTATCATAGCAGGAGTTGCCACCTACCCGGAATATGTGATGACCAATGGCGTTCCTGCCTGTCATATAGATCTGGCCATAGCCATGGAACATATTGCCCTGGCGGCGGCAGAAAAAGGCATTGGAACATGCTGGATAGGCGCTTTCTATCAGGATAGGGTTAAGAGAATCCTTGGAGTGCCCGATGAGTGTATGGTGGTTGCATTGATGCCCCTCGGCTATCCCGTTGATGCCCTTGTGGAGGAGGAAAAGGACAGAAAAAGCATGGACGAAATAGTGTACTGGGAGAGATACTGTTAAGGTTAAATACACTTCATAATTTATTTCATATGAATCCCATCTTTGTTGCTCTTCTCCTGCTTATGCTGCCCTATCAGAACATGGAGGTGGGGATATGCAAGATGAGCACCGATAAGGATTTTGATATTGCCGCCAATATGGGTTTCGAGTGGCATCGCGGCGGTGTTGCGTGGGCCGGCATAGAAATAAATCTCTGGGGCTATCATTTTTACTGGAAGGATGCGGACAGATTGGTGAATGATAGCGTGAGAACAGGAATAAAAATGCTGTGGCCCCTTGCCTTCACCCCCTGGTGGTGCAGTTCTAAGGGAAATGTTACCTATGAAGATCCGGACTACTATACATATCCTCCCAACAACATGAGCGCATGGTATAACTTTGTTAAAACAATTGCGGAGAGATACAGAGGAAAGATAACCGCCTGGGAGATATGGAACGAGGAGGATTTAAGCTACTTCTGGAAGGGCAGTGTGGAGGAATATGTGGAGCTGATAAAATATGCATATCTCGCCCTGAAGGAGGTGGATGAGAATAATACAGTGGTTATGGGTGGCCTTGCTTTAGGCGACGCAGGCGTTGGCTCCTACAATCCCCACTTCTTGGAGGAATTTCTGGAGCTGGGAGGCGGCCAGTACGTGGACGTATATGCCTTCCATGTGTACGGCGACACTCTTTTCCAGAGATATGAGTACATGAGGAATACGCTTGAAAAATACGGCGAGGAAAAGCCGCTCTGGGTAACGGAGTTTGGTGCATCCACCTTTGAAGGCGGCTATACGGAACTGGGACAGGCGTTGTACATAATATCCGGCCTCCTCCAGATGAAAAACCTCGGAATAGAGAAGGTTATGATATATGAGTTCAGAGATTCGGGAAACAACGCATCCGACTGGGAATCAAATCTGGGGATATTCAGGGCGGATTATTCTCCTAAGATGGTGGTCTTTTTCCTAATAATTTATTTAAGGATAGCGCATTTAATGGCATGAAAACCTGGCAGAAGATAATACTTCTTGCTCTGACGATTGCATTTATTGGCCTTCTCATTCACTGGTGGATGAGTTACGATGATATGGAAATTGTGGTGAAAAATGAGAGAAACGAGAGCATTAATGTGACCATATCTCTCACAAGCATGGATGATAGGGCGATATACAACACCTCCTTCACCATGGAGGCAAATGCAAGCATGATCCTTCAGAATGTAACCATATGGGCGGGCAACTATTATCTGAAGGTGGTGGTGAATGGCAGCCAGAATTACAGTATTAATCAGAAGATAAAGTATGGTAAATATTTCGAGAAAATAGAAATCGTGATAGGGGGTGAGGGAATAGAAATATCAAACAGAAGAACGTAGCATAGGATATGGTGGCGGAGGGCAAACATTGTTACTTTTCTACAGATACTGTGGTAATATGGTATAACCGCTTTTCATTTTGAACAACCCAACGCAAAAGGAAAAAAAGTTAAAGGGCGGAGGTATTTGAGATGTGGAACTCAATACGCTGCTGCTTCCCCTGGGCATAATACCCGCCATATTCATCCTCTATTTTGTAATCAGAGATTATGATGGAAAATACCAGGAGAAGAATGTAGTTCTGCTGTTCATTGTTGGGATAGTTGCGGGGATGATAATATACACGATGGAGGGCATGATTTTCTATGATATGCTGAGTGGCATAGTATATCTGAATGTGATAATTTTCTATTCCTTGCTATTTTCACTGGTGGAACAGATTTCAAAGTTCGCAATTACAAATTTCAGAAGATTCAGGGAAGATGCTTCTTCCATTTATGGGGCTACCTTCTCTCTTGGATTTTCCACGGTTATGGCACCTCTCCTGTTCGGAGCCACCTACACCATAGGCATTGAAAACCTATTTCTTCTCCTTCTTCCCTTCTCTGCCATGTTTTTCAATGCCGCCTCCGGTATATTCATAGGGGCTGGGATAAGGAGAAAGATGGCATGGAAATATTTCTTCTTCGCATTTTTTGCTGGCGGGGAGATATGGGCGGCCATAATGCTCACCATGGTCTATTCCACATGGGGAGGGGGATATGCTGTACTTTCTCTCTTTCCGTTTTTCCTTTCCCTTATCATTTTCTATTACGCAATACGCTACACCCTCCCCTATTCCATGATGGAAAGAAGAGAGTTGAGGAGGGTGGAAAGGGAATAGAATGGATGTGGTGAAAGTCAGCATGTTATAAAAATTTATAAAGGGATAAAAAATAACTCCTTGAATGAAAAAAATTGGCATGCTTAAAGCAGTGGTCATACTGGCAGTGATTTATTTCCTGTGGCTGTTCATAGTCGCGGTGAATGATGCACTGGGGGGCGGAGGAATTTTGGTGGACCTTAAAACCTGGAGTCTTATAGGGATTGCTCTCTACGCCATTCTCCTTATTGTGGAGTTGATGGTTTATTTCCTCATCCCCGGGGAGGAGAAGGAAGAAATAAAGGTGGTGAGCGAGGTAATAAAGCAGGTCACATGCAGCAACTGCAATACCGTTTTTAAGATATCGGATACAGGGGTTAGACCCCTCAAGTATACCTGCCCCAACTGTGGCATGGAGGGGGTGCTCAGAGGAAAGAAGGTGGAGGGGGTCAAGAAGATAATCACCTGTGAGAGTTGCAGCAATAGCTTTGAGGTTCTTGACAGTGGAGAGAGGCCATTAAAATACATATGTCCCGTATGCCACTACGAGGGAGAGATATAAATGCTGAAGGCGAAGGTGGAGATAAGGCTTAAGAGGGGTGTTGTTGATCCGGAAGGAAAGAATATAACAAAGGCACTTCATCTGCTGAATTTTAATGAGGTCACCAAAACCAAGGTGTCAAAGGTTGTGGAAATATGGCTGGAAACGGATGACAGGGAAAGGGCGATGGAGAGAGTGGATGAGATGTGCAGAAGGCTGCTTGCCAATCCGGTCATAAATGATTACACCATAGAAATAGAAGATGTCCATGATTGATAATTTATTCATAGATGATGGATATGTTAAAAGAATAAATATTCTCGAAGCCAGCGACGAGCAGCTTATGGAAATAAGCAGGAAACTATCCCTCGGGTTCAATCTTCAGGAAATGCAGAAAATAAAAAATTATTTTAAAAACAGAGGCAGGATGCCTTCGGATCTGGAACTGGAAGCCCTTGCCCAGTCATGGAGCGAACATTGCTGCTACAAATCATCAAAACCGTATCTCAGAGAATATGTTTACAACATCGCCCTCGACAGGATAGTGGCGAGGGAGGATGCGGGCGTGCTGGAGTTTGACGATGAGCATTATTATGTGGTTGCCCTTGAAAGCCATAATCATCCCTCCGCCATAGAGCCATATGGAGGGGCCGCCACAGGCATCGGGGGAATAATAAGGGATGTGCTGTGCATGGGAGCCCAGCCGGTGGCCCTCATCGATCCCCTTTTCTTTGGAAGGCCGGACACAAAATATGAGGATTTGCCGAAAGGTGTGAAGCATCCCCGCTATCTTTTCAAGAGGGTGGTGGAGGGAATAAGGGATTACGGCAACAGAGTGGGCATACCCACTGTGGCGGGGCAGGTTTATTTCCATGACAGCTATACAGGAAACTGCCTGGTGAATGTGGGATGCGTTGGTGTGGTGAGAAAGGAAAAGATGATCCACAGCAGGGTGAGTGAACCAGGCCTTATATACGTATATGCCGGCGGGAAGACCGGCAGGGACGGCATCCACGGCGTCACCTTTGCCTCTGAGGAACTTCATGAGGAGAGCGAGGAAAAATCTATAACCGCGGTGCAGCTGGGTGACCCCATAACAAAGGAGCCCCTCATCCATGCATGCTTGGAGTGCAATGAATTGGGGCTTGTTGAGGGAATGAAGGATATGGGAGGCGGCGGATTGTCATGTGTATGCAGCGAGATAGCTCATGCCGGAGGCTATGGAGCGGAGGTCTATCTGGATAGGGTGCCGCTGAGAGAGGAGGACATGAGACCATGGGAAATATGGGTTTCAGAGAGCCAGGAAAGGATGCTGCTGGCGGTGAAGGAGGAAAATCTGGAGAAAGTCCTGGAGGTATTTGACAGATGGGATGTGGAGGCGGTTCCAATAGGAAGGGTGATAAAGGAAAGAATCATAAGGGTGTATTATAAGGATCAGATTGTGGGGGAGATGGAACTGGATTTTCAGGTGAAGGGTATCGAGTACAGAAGAGAGTGGAAAAAGCCGGAGATAAGGGAAGGAGGTGATCCAACCTTTGAGATGCCGGATATGGAGGAGGCATTGCTTGGAGTGCTTTCTTCCTACAATGTCTCCAGCAGAGATTGGGTCATAACCCAGTATGATCATGAGGTGAGGGGAGCCACGGCAATCAAGCCACTCCATGGAAGAATGGACATGAAGGGGCCATCTGATGCCGCCGTTATAAAGCCGCTGGAAAATTCCTTCAGAGGGCTCGCCATAACCTCAGATATTAACCCTCACTACACATCTCTCCATCCCTACTGGGGAACCGCATCTGCAATCGACGAAGCGTGCAGGAATCTCGCCGCAGTGGGGGCGAGAGTCGATTCCTTTGTCGACTGCCTCAACTATGGCAACCCTGAAAAGCCGGAGAGGATGGGGGAGTTTGTGGAAGGAGCAAAGGCATTGAGAGATATGGCCTCTGTGCTTAATGTTCCCTTTGTTTCAGGAAATGTTAGCTTTTACAACGAAAGCATGGCCGGGAGCATTGCGCCCACGCCCACCATCATGGCGGTGGGAATAATAAGGGATGTGAGAAGGGCGGCCACCATTGATTTCAAGGAGGAGGAAAATCCCATATATGTGATAGGAAAAACGGCGAGGGAAATGGGAGGAAGCGAGTACTATCAGTATCTCGGGCTGAAGGGCGGCAGAGTGCCGAGGAGCGATGCAGAAATGCTGAAGAAGAGTATCGACAAAGTGGTGGAGGCAATAGAGCATGGGCATATTGCGGCATGTCATGACATATCCAATGGAGGCCTTGCCGCGGCACTGGCGGAAATGGTTATCGCTGGCAGAGGGGCTGAGGTATGCCTCTATTCCATGGGCGATATGAGAACGGATGTAAAACTCTTTTCGGAGAGCAACACAAGATGGGTGGCTGAGGTGAAAGGGGAAAGGGAGGAGGACTTCAGGAGGATAATGAAGGATGTTCCACTGTATAAAATAGGGGAGGTTAAGGGCGACGGCCTTGTCATATATGATGGGGATGAAATGAAGAAATATGTTGATATGGACAGGGAGACATTATACAGAGCATGGCATGATGTTCTGTGGAAGGAAATGGGTTAGCCAAAACATTTATTAACAATTGTTAATATTGGTATTATGAAATTGAAGGCCATACTTATGGTGGCGATACTGGTTTTCGCCTTTCCCGCTTTTGGCTGGAATGAGAAAAATGTGGAGAGTTCATTTTGCATGGCGGCCAGTAATGGCGAGATAATCAATGTTACTGTGCAGGAAGTGTGGGAGATGCTGAATAACGAGGAGGATGGAAAGCAAATACCCGTGGACGTGAGAACTTTCCAGGAGTATTACACGGAAAGAATAGCCACACCCCACTCCTATGATAAGCCACGACTTTATCCCCTTCAGCTCATAGAAATACCCATTTTTGCCACCATATTCAACATAATATTTGCCGGAAAGGACATAATACTCTACTGCAGGACAGCCCATCGAAGCTACATTGCGGCGAAAATTCTCATGGATTCCGGCTGGAATGGCAACCTCTATAACATGGAGGGCGGCATCACCGCCTGGAAGGCAGCAGGTTTGCCAACTGTGAAGGGGCTTGGAATAGGGGGTTAATTTCTCCCTCCCCATTTTTCCATAGGTTAAATTTATATTCTCATCCATTTTCCTCCCTCATGCCAGGGGAAGGGGGCATGAAGGGCAGGGCAGGATTTGTCCTGGGTATTCTTTTCTTTCTGTTTATAATGGTTGCCCCCTTCGATATGGATATGAAAATAAGAGGGGCCATGGCAACACTTTTTCTATGCGCCACATGGTGGGTCACGGAGGCCATACCTGTTTATGCCACTGCTCTTCTGCCTGCTGTCATGCTGCCTCTCCTCGGAATCCTTCCGTTGCAGGAGGCACTTAACCAGTACGCCCATCGCATAATATTTCTCTTTCTCGGAGGCTTCCTCATTGCCAGAGCCATGATAAAATGGGGACTAGACAGGAGAATAGCCATTGCGGTTCTTTCAAGAGGCGGGAAAAATGCCAGAGTTCTTGTTCTCCATTTCATGATAGTCACCGCCTTTCTCTCCGCCTTCATTTCCAATACGGCCACCACGGCCATGATGCTTCCCATAGGAATGGCAGTACTTATACACATGGAAGGGAAGAAAAAAACGGAATATGGAAAGGCCCTCATGCTTGGTATAGCATATGCCGCCACCATTGGCGGGGTGGCTACGCTAATAGGCACACCTCCAAACGCCATATTTGCCGGGTTCTCAGAAAATCTGCTGGGAAGGGAGATAACATTCTTTGAGTGGCTAAAAATAGGGCTTCCCTTCTCGGCCATAATGCTTCCCATTGCCTGGAAATTTCTGATGTGGAGATATGATGTTAAGGATGAGGAGATGAATTATGGGAACTATATAGTTAAGGAGAAAAACAAACTCGGAAAGATGGGGAGGGAGGAGAGGCTTACCGTACTCATCTTTATCATGGTGGCAGTGCTGTGGATAACCTACCCCTTCTGGGATGCTATTCCATTTCAGCCATTGCATATTCTCCAGGAGAGAATGGATGATGCCGTCATAGCCATGTTGGGGGCCCTGCTTCTTTTTATAATACCTGTGAATGTAAGGGAATGGAAATTTGTGCTTTCATGGGATGATGCGATGAAGATTCCCATTGGCATTCTGATTCTGTTTGGGGGCGGCCTTTGCCTGGGCAAGGGGCTTTTTGAATCCGGGGCGGCAGAATGGATCGCCTCTGTCATACCCCTCATCTCTCTCCCCATAATCATAATTATAATGGTGGCCCTCGTCTCCTCATTTCTGAGCGAGGTGGCATCCAATACGGCGGTGGCGAACATGCTCATGCCCATTTTCATAGCCATGGCAGGAAATGCGGGGATGAATCCGTACGTTTTTTTAATACCTGCCACCCTCTCCTGTTCCATAGCATTCATGTTTCCCATATCAACTCCTCCAAACGCCATCGTGTATTCATCGGGCCATCTCAAAATGGAGGATATGGTGAAAAATGGTTTTATGCTACATCTCATCGGATTGGTTGTGGTGGTGGCGCTAACATATTTTCTTACGGGTAAAATAGTGGGGATGTTTCCCGTTTAAATAGGCCCTGCATCCTCAAAGCCCTGTCTCTGACCCGTGCCCGCCTGCTTGGTGAGTTTTTCTGGATTGAAGAGGAGTGAGATGACATTTAAGGCATGCTCTCTCGCCCTTCTGTCTGCAAGCCAGGCAAGCTGTTTCTCATCTTCTGCCTCATCCTCATGGACAAAAACCTCTATGATGTGTTTATTGGTGAGGAGCTGAACAGCAATTAAGCCGAGAGATGCTTCATGAGCACACTGCTTGTCTATGGGCTTTGGACCGGGCATTCCCAGGGCCATGACTATCTCGCACCCCCTCTCCTCAATTAACTTTTTGGCTGCCACCGGCAGATCTTTTATGCCGGGCACGGTGTACCGCTCTATTTTTATGTTGGTGGCATTTCTTTTTATCTCCTCTATAGCTGCCTTGGCCATGTCATATCTTGCGAATGTGGTATCAGCTATGCCTATCCTCCTCATTTTTATACAACTCCTTTGTCTTTCTTATCTTTTCTATTATCTTCCTGGTCTTATTTAAATCCCCGTCGTACTTCCCGCATCTCACCACCCTTGCCTCTATCCCTCTCGTCCTCAGCTTCTCCTCCAGTCCCTCAAAATACTGGTCGTAACCCAGTGCTATGATATCAGGCTTCAATTCCTCAACAATGCGAAGAAAATCGTCCTCGTACCCTATAACCGCCCTATCCACCATTTTCAATGCCTCCACCAGGCGGCGTCTCTCCTCGGCGGGCATTATGGGCTCATGCTTTTTTTTCCTCACCGTCTCGTCGCACGCCACCACCACCACCAGCTCATCGCCGTAACTTCTCGCCTCCTCAAGGTAATGGATATGCCCTATATGAAGCAAGTCAAACACGCCGGACGCCATCACTCTTGCCATTTTTTCCACGCCTCTATAATCTGCCGCCCCTCCAGGAATGTGAGGCCATGCTCCTCGGCATATTTCATCGCCTTTTCCTTTTTTAAACTTATCCCCACATCCATCATCTCACATCCTGCCATCACCGGCGTGAGCCCTGCCATTTTTGCCAGAGATATGCCGAGCTCTGTATGCCCCTGCCTGCTTTTCAATAACCCATAGGAGGAAATGCATATGGGAACATGGCCCGGACTCCTAAAACGCTCTCCAAAGATGCGCTGTGCCCTCACCTCATCCATTTTTTCCGTCTCCTTAACCAATTTTGCGAACTCGGAAATGGTGAGCGCCCTGTCCACATCTCTTATGCCCGTGAAGGTCTTTCTGTGATTTATGGTGAGGGAAAAGGAGGATTTGGTGTCATATGGTATGTCATTGGGTATGAGTTCCTTAAAAACGGGCCATTTCTGGGAGCATTTATAGATGACATCCGCCATGTAGGGCAGGCCAAGTTTTCTCGCCGCCCCATTATCCAACATTATGAATATGAGTCCTCCTCCATCTCTCCTCATTATATGAATCGCCTCGGGAGTCACAAATTCTCCCGCTATGAAAAAGTCAGTTTCCTCCTCCCTTCCATCGGCATCATATACAAGAACAAACCTGCCCTTTCTCAAATCTTCAAGAGCATCTTCAAGTTGGCTCTTCATTTTTGATTTTGCGCCTCTCCTCCATAACTCTTGTTATATAGCCGGCCACCCTGTTTCTCATATTCTTGGTGGCTATGGTGGTGAGCTTCTGCACCAACATCTTGTTCTTTTCAAAATCGTCCGTAAACTCCTCAGGGAACTTCTGAATCAGTTCCAGGGCTATTCTTTTAATGAAGGCCGGCTTTACATTTCCCAAATCATCACCTGCCAAGAAATAGCGTTTTAATATAAAAAAATTTCCAGCAATCGCCGCCCTGTCTCAAATCAAATATTGCCCCAAAATTTTTTATACCCTATATTTTTGTTTATATATGAAGGGGAGGAGAACAATATGTATTTTGATTGGGTTTTTAATATTCATATCTCCAGCATTTGGTACAGGAAATAGTATAAAGAGGTTTCATGCTTGCTGCAGTAATCCTGCGATGGAGGAATGGAATAGGACATATGGCGGGGAGATGGATGATAGAGGATACGCCATTGCAGATGCAGGAGATGGCTATCTTTTAGGAGGATTGACCCTCTCCTATGGAAAGGGAAACGGAGATGCTTATCTTGTCAGGGTAGATGAAGATGGAAATGAGATGTGGGAAAGGGTTTATGGAGGCAGCGAGGAGGACGGAATCTATGATATTCTAAAAATAGAAAATGCATTCATACTGGCTGGAAAGACCGAATCCTTTGGCCATGGCGGGTATGATGCATGGCTTCTTGAAGTGGATGAGGAAGGCAATGAAATCTGGAATAAAACGTATGGCGGAGAGAAAAATGAAGTGGCATATTCCATATGCAGAACAACTGACGGTTACATTATCGCAGGGATAACAGAATCCTTTGGCCATGGCGGGTATGATGCATGGCTCCTTAAAGTGGACGAGGAAGGCAATGAAATCTGGAATAAAACGTATGGCGGAGAGCTTGGAGATTACATTTATTCAATCGAAGAAGTCACGGCAGGGTATGTCATGGCAGGAACTAAAATGACTCCTCATCTGGATTATGATGCATGGCTTCTGAAGGTGGACAAGGAAGGCAATGAAATATGGGAAAAAACATATGGTGGGGCGGGGGATGAAATTGCTGCAGATGCTTCATTCACTGGCGATGGATATGTTATAGCGGGCAATCTTCTTATTTTTGAGGAGCAAATAAGCGATGCTTTCATCATCAAAACGGATGGAGAGGGAAATGAAATATGGAATAACACATATGGTGGTGCATACATGGATACCTTCAACTCCATTATGGCCATAAATGATGGATATGTGGCGGCGGGCTTTTATGGTCTGCTAAGTAAGAGGGGAGGAGGATGGATTGTTGGGCTCGATGAGAATGGAGATATTACTTGGAACAAAACCATAGGTGGAAAAACGGGAGACGATCACATATGGGAGTTTATAAAGATAGGGGAGGAATACATTCTTGTTGGCTCCTCCACCACATACTCAAAAGGCGGATATGATGTGTGGCTGATAAAGGCCTCGCGACCACAGCTGGAGATAGATATACAGGGTGGCTTTGGGATAACCATACTCATAAAGAATGATGGAAATGAAACTCTTTACAATCTCGAATTTGGAGTGGATATAGGTGGCTTAGTTTTCATGGGAAGACATATGGAGGGCGAGATATCCTCCCTTCCTCCCGGCATCTCCATAGAAGTACATATATTTACCTTTGGGATTGGAGGCGCTACAATAAGAGTGAGGGCCGGTGAGATTTACAAAACAGCTAACCTCTTTATAATGGGCCCTCTGGTGATGGTGGAAGGCGCATAAATCAACATCCAAAATTTCGTCGATAATTATTTAAAACTCTTTCCTATAATGTTTTTGGAGGCAAAAAATGAAGCGAAAAGCGATATTGGTTGGAATATTGTTGGTGGCTAGTGCTATAACTGCAGTGAATTTTGGAGGCGCCAATGACAGCAATGTCTTTGATTTTGAGAATGCTGTGAAGGAAACACCAAACATAGTGAAACTTACTACTAACCCAACTGCAAGCCAGGGAATGGGCAATGTACTCATAACGCAGAACAGCCCGGACGATGACACTCTGCCATTCATTACTGTTGACCCCGCAGGCCACATGGTGGTGACATGGACAACCCAGTACAGCCAGATAGATGCGGATTTCGGCATAGGATATTCTTCTGATGGCAACTCCTGGGAAGCATATCTGATGCAGCTGGACGGCATGGAGATGTACGCAGATACTGGCAAGGTTGTGAGCGATGCATTTACCGGCATATATGGCGAGTTCCTTGATGTGGCACAGGATACAAGCGGTTTCTTCCTCATTCCGGATATAACGGACCAGGGAACATGGGAGATATACACATGGGTTCCTCAGGATGAGACGGATTTTAAGTATGCATACGTGGATGATGACTGCTGGTACAACAACAAGGATTATGGATGGGCATTCACCGCCATGAGGGTCTTCCATGAGAAATATGCCAGCTATGACATACCTGATTGCCCGATACTGGCCTACACCACATACCCAGATATAAGCGGTGTATTCTATTTCGATGCCCAGTCAAAACTTACAACTGCTCCTGCCAGCTATCCGACAATGGCGAATGTGCCGGGTTACATGCATCTCTTCTGGACATACTATGATGGAGAGCATTACAAACTCGTTTACAAGAAGATAGACCCGCAGATTGAGCCGGATATAGAATATACGGAATGGCAGTTCTATCTGGATGAGAGCGACCTGTATGACTGCAGGTACCCAGATGCGGATGGAAGCGGAAGCAACGTATACGTCGTCTACTGTACCAACGAGAATGTGTATGGTAACTACGGCATAGTGATGAAGTATACCAACGACAATGGCGAGACATGGAATAAGGTGACTGTTGTTGATGATCCGACTGCAGATGATCTCTATCCTGCCATATATGCTGCAGGAAATACCCTGTATGTTGTCTATGTAAAGAACAACAACCTCTACCTGGTGAAGTCCACCGACGGCGGCCAGACATGGGAGGAGCCGGTGCAGGTGAACGATCAGGACGGCACAGTCTCCATGGAGGAGCATGCCGTTGACATATGCAGCAAGGGTATTGTCTGGACAGATACGAGGAATGGAAACAAGGATGTGTACTTCGCGCCACTTCCAGCACCAATAATAGATGTGAGCATATCCGGCGGATTTGGTGTGAAGGCGACCATATCCAACAGCGGAACCGTGGCAGCAGAAAATCTGGCATGGAGTGTTGACCTCTCCGGTCTGGTGTTCGTTGGCAAGCATGCAGAGGGCACAATAGCATCTCTCGAACCGGGAGCAAGCGAGACAGTTGGACCTGGTCTGGTCTTCGGTATAGGGCCCACAACAATAACAGTGAATGCAGGAGGAACAACGGCAACGGCCAGCGGCTTCGTGCTCG
>JAGGZK010000060.1 GCA_021162065.1 Thermoplasmata archaeon | reverse complement strand
GCGTCCCTGCTGGCATCAAGAAAAACCCTGTATCCACCATCCAGGAAGATGGTGGGATACCAGTAAAAGTTGTAATCATTCTTTATCCTGTCATATGCAAACTCGTTTTTGTCTCCGACCATTGTCATGTAATAGAAATTATACTCATGACTGGTGTAAAGGTCGAATAGCATTTCATTCATGGCGGGGCAATCCGGGCAATATGATGCGCTGGCCACTTCTGCAAATACAGCAGCGTTGTCTGCTGACTTTATTGCTGGTGATGCCGGAGGTGTTATGCCCGTTGCTAAAAATATGACAGCAACTATAACAATTGTTAACCTCATGGAAAAAGATTATGTCAGAGTATATAAAGATTGAGGATGTTTGTCAATAAATGCGGGTGCCGGGATTTGAACCCGGGCAACGAGCTTTTTCCCCTTTCCGTCAATATCTCAGCAGCGGAAAGGGTTGTTGGGAAGCTCGCGTCATAACCCCTAGACCACACCCGCTCAAATATGAATGGCAAAAAGATATATGAGCATTTTTGTTATTTTGTCATGGGCGATTATGAGATAAGGCCCTTTTCCAAGGAGAGAAGGAACATTTCCATCCTCCTTTCGGAAACGGAAAAAAAGCATATAATTCATGCAATACTTGAGATGGATGTTACGGAGGCCAGAAAAAGGATAAGGGAGCAAAAGAAAAATGGTAAGGATATCTCCTTCACCGCATGGATTATAAAATGCATCGCCACCGTAATGGAGGAGCAGAAGGAATTCAATGCTCTCCGCCATGGAAAGAGAAAAATCGTATTTTTTCATGATGTGGATGTTGCCATTCCCATGGAGAGAGAAATAAATGGGGAGCGGACAACCATGGCATATATAATCAGGGGAGTCAACAGAAAAAGCATAGATGAGATAACTAGGGAAATAAGAGATGCTCAGAAAGAGGAGGTGGAAGGGAAAGAGCAGGTGCTGGGAAGGAAGGGGCTTATGGAGAGATTTGCTATAGCATCACCCGACTTTGTCAAAAAAATATTGCTTTTGATTGCATCAAGAAATGCGTTTCTGAGGAAAAGATATATGGGCACCACTGCCGTTTCGGCAGTGGGTATGATTGGAAATTTTCAGGGTTGGCTCCTCATAATGGGGGGACATTTCACCACGCAGTTTGGAGTGGGAGGAATAGTGGAGAAACCTGTTTTTGTGGATGGGGATCTGGAAAAGAAGGAGTATATCCGACTGATTATAAGCGTTGATCATGACATAATAGATGGCGCTCCTCTCGCCAGGTTTTCCTCCCGGCTTGTGGAGTTGATGGAAGGTTCCTCATATTTATGAAGGTGTAAAGACAAATATTTATATACCCAACAATACATTAATTCTTGGAGGTAATAAAATATGAAAGGAAAGGCGATATTGTTGGGAATAGTTTTGATAGCAGCAGGCCTTGCCACGGCAAATGTGTTTTCTTCTGAAACCAACACCAAGACAACTGCAGAAAGCAGCAATGTTATACCTGCCATAATGGCAAAGGGAGAACCACACAATCTTAAAGTGGAAGGAAAGGTAATGGAGGATGCTTTTGTCAGAGCAGCGGTGCCAGCCAACATCCCGGTGGCCAACACGGAGGATACGGAATACCATCCCACCATAGCTGTATCGGGTAGCACATTCTTTGGAGGCTATGTATATGCTCCGAGCATAATAGAGCAATACATATATATGACGGTGTCCACAGATGGGGGCAAGACGTTTGAACCCGCTGGCTACTGGACCATAGAGGGCGTTACGGATTATCCATCCTTTGCAAGCTGGGGCGGGAATACATTCTACGGCACCTTCATGCCTGATCCAAATACTGCATATACATATCTCATGGAGATACAGGATATAACAGATACAGCCACATGGGGTCTCGTTTACTGGGACTGGTCATCCTATGGATGGCACGATATGATGGCCCCCAGAATAGCATGCCACAACAGCCAGAACCCATGGGAGTTTGGAGTCATTGCCTTTGTGGCATCCACCACATACACTGAGGAGGAGTTAATTAATGGCCCCCACATGTTCTTTGCTGATCCCGATACAGAGAATAGTGGGTGGATAAGCTGGTGGGGATATCCGGGATGCGAGCATGCCGATGCCGCCATGGATAAGACAAAGAATATGATGTATGCCACCTATGACTATTATAATGAAACCCAGGCAACATGGAACATACTCGTATGGGGAAGAAGCTTTGATGACCCGCTGGAAGGAGACAGCTATCTCGTTGAAATACCCACATCATATTACGCCAAATCTCCTGCCATAGTGGCGGACAATGACCATGTGGTGGTTGTGGCCCAGAGTGATGAGCACATAAATCAGGATATCGTGTGCTTCTATTCCTCCGATGGTGGGCTAACATGGGAGACATCATATGTGACCACAGCAACCCAGGATGACGTAGCCCCTGATATAACGCTCTCCGGAAACAAAATAATATGTACCTTTGTCAGGGACGGCAATCTTTATTATTCCTCCAGCGAGGACTGGGGCGCAACCTGGAGCGAGCCGGTGCAGATAAACGAGCAGGATGGAACAGTCTCCTCTGAATACGGAACATCGTGCGCCTGCCCCGCCGGAGTGGTATGGACGGACATGAGGAACGGAAATGCGGATGTGTATTTCGATAGTTTCCCCTCTGCGGTGATAACCATAGAGGTAGGCGGTGGATTTGGCGTAAAGGCGACCATATCAAATGAGGGAACAGTGGCGGCAGAGAACCTTGACTGGAGTATAAGCCTCTCAGGCACGGTGTTCATGGGCTCCGAGAAAACAGGAACAATATCATCCCTTGCACCTGGCGAAAGTGTCACCATAAAAAGCGGACTGGTTCTGGGCATAGGTAAGACAACTGTAACGGTTAACGTTGGAGGAACATCAGCGAGTGCAAGCGGCTTCATCCTTGGACCTTTTGTGGTGGGGATAAAGTAGGCCCCCCTCTTTTCCCTTATTTTTTATTTAATCCTTTCCATAGAGAATGGCATCTATTATCACTGCTATAACTCCTGTTAAGAAAACCATATCGAGTATTGTTGCCCCTCCTATGCTTGCCATGGTTGAGGCGGGAATCTTCATGTTCAGCAGTTCCCTTAAATGGAGAAGATCGGCGCCTATAAGCACTCCCATGGTTCCCGAAGCATAGGCGATGGATGCGGCCTTCTTTTTGCTATTCACACTCACCACTATGGAATAGAGGCTTGCCACCACAGGAGGTATGAGCCAGTAGGGGAAGGAAGAAACGACGCCATCTGGAGTAACGCTGGTCACATTATAGGCAAAGTATGCCACCACCGCCATGCCCACTATGCTCCTGAGGACCACCTTTCGGGAAAACATAAGATAGATGCTTATTGCCACCGGAATCAAGGCTCCTCCAACATTTATTGCCACTGTCCATTTGTTGTATCCAAAAAGAGGGATATTCACCCATCCAAAAATTATGCAGCTGAAAACTATTATGCTTGCCTCCCATCCGTTGAAACCTACCTCTTCAAAGGCGGATTGGAGTATCAGATAGAATATGTAGAAGGCGAATGCTATTACAAGCAGGGTAAGGAGGGGAAGCATGGGTATAATATCATTCAAATATTTTAATCAATTCCTTTAAATCTCTCCTTTTTACAACAAAATTCGCATGTTTTTCTATCCCACTCCCTTCTTTGGGATTGAATGCTATTGCCATTCCTGCCAAATTCATCATTCCAGCATCATGAATATTATCCCCCACAACCACCACATCCTCCTTTTTTAACTTCATATTCTCCATCAATTTTTTCAGTATACTCTCCTTATTTCTTATTGGCACCCTGAGAATGCCTTTCCATGGGATTCCATTCCTGTACTCAATGCCGTTGGCGAAGACATAGTCCACACCATATCTCGCTATCCTCTCCGCCAGCATATCTATACCTCCCGATATTATTGCCACCTTTCCCCTGCTTCCAAAAAAATCCATGCATTCTCTTATGCCGGGTGTGAGGGGAACCCCTTCAAGAGCTTTTTTAATATCCTCCTCCTTTATTCCATGCTCTCTCCATATCCTTATGTCCTCATTAAGAAATTGAAGGTCATCTATTTTTCCCTCCCTGTATTTTTTCACCACACTGCTGTTATCCGTGCCGAAAACTCTGTGAAGCAATCGCCATGAACTCCTTTCCTCTATGAGCACGCCGTCCATATCAAATACAGTGAGCATTATATTGCATATACTTTTTAAATTTAAATTGTATACATAATTGAGATGAGTTTGGTACCCAAAATAGGAATAACAGGAATTCCACAGATCGGAAAAACGGAGGGGCTTTTAAAGATAATAAGGCGGCTGGAGGGCCAGTACACCTTTGGAGGAATGATAACCAGAGCGGTGGAAGAAAATGGCAGGAGAGTGGGATTCAAGATGGTTGACTGGATAACGGGAGAGGAAAGATTGCTTGCCCATGTCGACCTCGATACCTCCTACAGGGTGGGGAAATATAATGTGGACATAAAGGCGCTGGAGGAATTTGGCCTCCCCGCCATAAGGAAGGCCATGGAAAGCGATGAGGTGGATATAGTGGTTATAGATGAAGTGGGGAAGATGGAACTGGAGAGCAGAAAGTTCAGGGAGATGGTGAAGGAAGTGCTTGAATCAGATAAGCCAGTCCTTCTCACCCTTCATAAAAAGTCAAGGGATTCGCTTCTCCAGGACATAAGAAATATGAATAATGTGAGAATATTTGAGATAACGAAGGTTAACAGAAACCTTCTCCCCTACAAAATAGAAAAGATTCTGAAGGAAGAATGGCATCCATAATAAGAGAAGGAAAGGCTGAGATTTTTCTTGAGAACTTTGAAAATTTTAAAGGTCCGGGGAAAAGAATGCCAGGATTTTACAATCCCACCTTCTCAATGGACAGGGATATTCAGATTGTTTTCTGCCAGCATATTGTGAATAGAGGGGCAAGAAGAATCTTGGATGCCATGGCCGCCACCGGCATAAGGGGCATAAGAATGGCACTGGAGGTGGAGGGAGAGAAGGAGGTGGACATAAATGATTGCAATGTCCTCTCCTTTCAGATAATAAAGAAGAATGTGGAGATGAATGGTGCCATAGTAAATATTTTCAACAGAAAAATATGCTCTCTGATGGAGGAGAGGCGGTATGATTACATAGATCTCGATCCTTACGGCTCACCGGCCCCCTTTATTCCATTCATCTTTTCAGGAATGAAGAAGAAAACTTATGTGAGCATCTCCGCCACAGATACCGCCACATTGTGCGGCGCCTACAGGAAAACATGCATGAGGAGATACGGGGCGATTCCTGTGAGGAGAGACGGCGTAAGGGAGGCAGGGCTAAGAATTCTTCTCGGATTCATTGCCAGAGCGGCGGCGGTACATGACTATGCCTTTGTTCCTCTTATAAGCTATGCACATAGCCATTACTTTAGGGTTTACGGTTTGATGGAGAGGGGTGCCAGAAAGGCAGATGATAGCATGAGAAATGTGGGATGGATTTACTGGGAAGATGGATGGAAAATATCTCCCTTTGAAGAGATGGTGAAGGATGCCAGTGGCCCCATGTGGATTGGAGGACTTCACGACATCACCTTCATTAAAGAGATGAGGAAAGGGATGGACAGCATGAATCTGGAGCATGAACACGAAATAAGGAAACTTCTTCATCATTTCGAGGAGGAGGCGGAAATGCCACCGCTTTACTACGAGACGGGCAGGATTGCATCGGAGACGAAGGGAAAGCAGCCAAAGATGGATGCACTCATAGAAAATTTAAGAGGGATGGGGTATAAGGCGGGAAGATGCCATTTTACCCCCAACGCCATAAAAAGCGATGCCCCCTACAGCGAAATCATGAAGCTTTTCTAATATCGCTACTACGATGCTGTCAGACTTTCCAGAGCACTCATTATGCTCCATATGGCGGTTCTTCCATGTGTGGGTATGTTCGGGTCATTAAGAAGTTCGTCAAGCATTGAAATTACAGATGCTACCTTCACATCTATGGCTCCCTCTCCCTTCATCAACATATCCTTGGCTTCCTTTGCTCCTCTCCTAATATTCCTGGGCACAGATACATCATTTGCCAGTTCCTCAAGCATGCTGTATATGGCTTCCAGATTTTTATCCTTCATTTTCTCACCCCAAAAACCTACTTATGTAATGCAAGACGTATAAAAAATTTTTCCAATATGTATAAAAATTTGGTGAAAGCATCAGCCAACACCCTTTCTATCCAGCCACCAGTTTATTATGGCGATGCAGTGACTGCTCAGATAGGATTTTTCTCCTATGGATATGGCCTTCGCTCCATGTCGGTAAAGCATCTCCTTTTCCTCTTCCTCGAGATCGATATGATCGCCCAGAAAGAAAAAGGGTTCTCCAGTGATTTTTACATTCTCGATATCCTCTCCCTCCTCATCCATGAGATATAAGGTTTTATCTCTGTTTTCCCTCAGCAGTTCCTCAAAACTTTTTCTGCTCACAAATATGCCGGGGGTGCTTTCTATCTCTTCCTCACCCATTCTTTCCAGCGCCTTCTTTATGAATATGGCTATGTTTCTTTCATCCGGTGAAACTTTTCTCAGCCTATCCCCCTCCATTCTTATGTAGACGGGTGGCGAGGGCTCTCCATGGAATATGGTGTGGAAAACCACATCCCTCCTTATGTCATGGGAGAGCCAGAAGGAGGCGTTGATGCATCTTGCCACCACATCGAGCCTACCTGATGAGCCGGGCAAGTCCTTGAGATTTATATCCGGCGATGTTTTGGCATGCGACTTAACATAAAAATGTCTAAAGGTAGTCATCGGGATTGAGTTTCATCGGAAGAGACGGCTTTTTAAAGTCCTCCCTGTTCTTGTCCCACGGAATGGTCAAGTCAAAACCTATTTTGGTTGTTTCTCTGCTCACCGGGTCAGCGGACGGGTCAAGGGAGGAGCCCTTCTCCTGTTTTATCACCATATCCCTGTCCCCCTGAAAACGGGTCGCCATAGCCCACTCTATTTCATGAGGATTATGCACATCTATGTCATCATCCACAACAAACACATGCTTCATGGATTTGTGTCCCCTGAAGGCCGCCTCTATGGCCTTTTTTCCATCATCGGCATTGCGCTTCCTTATGCTCACCACCCCGTGCAACCAGGAGCAGCCGCCCGGAGTAATATAAACATCCTTCACATCGCATACCTTGCTCACCTCATAGAATATGGTTGGTTCCTTGGGCATTCCCATCAGGGTTTTGTGCTCCAAGCCGCCGGGGAGAAGGGCATGGTATATGGCATTTTTTCTTGCATAAATCTTCTTTATTCTTGCCACCCTCTGCTCCCTCACTATGTCGAAGGTTTCGGTTAAATCAAGGAATGGCCCCTCTTTATGCATCTCATCCGTCATCTCGGCAATCATTATTATCTCCGCCTGGGGGACAATATGGCCGTCCACCTCTATTAGTTGCAGGGGCGAGAGGGCATTGGCTATTGCCAGTTCATTCACATCTGTGGACATCGAGATGGCGGAAGCGATGGCAACGGAGACAGAGTTCCCTATGCATATGGCAAATTCCTTATTTCCCCTCTCCAGATACTTATGGAAATCCCTGGGAAGAATCCTCATCACAACCTTGTCCACATCCACCACCATCATTCGATGGTAGGAGGCGTTCAGTCCATATTCCTCATCCCTTGCCACCACGATGGCGGATGAGATGTATTTTCCCCCATCCTGGGGGTAGTGGAGAAGTATGGGGATGTCGTTGAGGTTATTTAGCTCCTCATATCCCTCCATTTTCTTTACCTCTGGCTCCACGGGATTATTTATGGCATCCAGCAATTTTCTGATGATTTCATCCGCCTCTATTCCTAATCCCTCGGCAACCAGATTTCTCGTGCTCATGACGTTGGCAGCAACCGGCATTTCATATCCGGAAACGTTTTCAAAAAGAAGCGGCTTGCCATCCAGCATCTTCATGAGGGTGGCAATTTCATATTCTGTGCTGACCTCCTTCTTAATTTTTACCAGGAGCCCCTTACTGTCAAGATGCTCTATAAACTCTCTGAATTCCATGAAATGAAATGTGCTTTTACTTTTAATCTTTATTCCCCAAATTGTTAAAAAAAGATGATGGCATGAATCTTTTTTCATTCACATCTATTTTTGAATGCAAACGCCAGTTTTCACCTCCTTCACAATACCCATTTCTAACCAATTCATTTATATAATGGATATCATTTCACCCTTGATGGCAGAGCGTAAAAAGAAGAAGACAGTGAAGAATTGGTACTCACTGCTTGCTCCATCCATGTTCGGGAAGGCCAAGATAGCGGAGACACCAGCAGATGATCCGGAGAAGGTCATCGGGAGGGTTGTTGAGGTGTCGATGCAGGAGCTGACGGGCGACTTTGCCAAGGCACATATAAAGTTGCTTTTTAAGGTGGTGGATGTGAGCGGCTTGGAGGCGCGCACCGCCTTCGTGGGCCATACCAACACCACCGATTATATAAAAAGGATGGCAAGGAGGCACAAGTCCAAGATAGATGGAGTTTTTGATGTCACAACAAAGGATGGCATGAGGATAAGGGTGAAGCCCTCTGCCTATACGGGAAAGAGAATTCAAACATCCCAGAAGAGGGCTATAAGGGCTGTCATGAAGGAAGTGGTGGAAACTCTTGCCAGAAATAACACGCTGGATGAATTTGTTAAATACATGCTGGATGGAGAGATAGGAAAACAGACCTACAAACTTTCAAAGACCATATACCCCGTAAAGAGGGTGGAGGTTCACAAGTCAGAGTTGCTTGATGTACCCAAGGTGGAGGCAAAGAAGGAAGAAGAGATGCCGCCTGAGGAAACAGAGGAAATGGAAGAGATGCCAGAGGGAGAAACAGAGGAGGTAAAGGAGCAGGAAGAGGAGACAGAAAAGGAGACAGAGGCAGAGGAGGAAAAGGCAGAGGAGGCCGAAGCAGAGGAAACGGAGGAAACGGAAGAAGTAGAGGCGGCAGAGGCGACGGAAGAAACTGAGAAAGAAGAAGAGGAAACAGAGACAGCAGAGAAGGAAGAGGCCGGTGAGGAGACAGAGGAGAAAAAGGAAGAATCAGAGTAGGCGGCGCAGCATTTCCTCCCTCAGTTCTTTTATTCCCTTGCCCGTTTCACATGATATTTTCATAAAATTCGTTTTGCTCTCTATGTCCGTTTTATTCTCCACCACTATTACGTCTGCGTCAAATTCCTCCCTTATCTCCTCAAGAAGTTTGAGCTGCTCCTCCAGAGGATAGCCGCAATGGAGTGTGGCATCTACAACAAATATTATCAGGTGGGGTAGATGGCGAAGAGCTATTATACCCTGCCTTTCTATTTCATTTCTTTCTTCATCCCTTCTATCCAGCAGTCCGGGGGCTTCCACCACTTGGATTCTGAAGACTTCATGGTTTTTTTTCTTTCTGATGTGTCCCACAATAAGGCCCTTGGTGGTAAAGGGGTAGGATGCTATCTCTGGTTTTGCGGAGGAGAGTAATGAAAGCAGGGATGATTTTCCTACGTTGGGATAGCCCGCTATTATTACAGTGGGGAGCGACGGATCTATGTGGGGCAGTTTTTTTATTTTTACCCTTGCCTCCTCAAGAAATTTCAGATGAGGATCGAGTTCATAAACAATGGATGAAATCCTTCCATAGGCGGAGGAAACTATCTCCCTGTAGTTGCTTTCCCTCTTTGCCTTCCTTATGGCGGCTCCTGCTATGCGGTTTATCCTTTTTCTTCCCGCATCCAGAGCCCCTATTGCCTTCTTTAGATTTTCCACCCCTATGACTATGTCTATGAGTTCATAATGGAAGGGATGGAGGTTATCAAAGGACGGAAAAGCCTTCACATATTTCTGCAGTGTATCATTCATCACCTGCTTTACCGTGGAAATTTTGTTTATGGCCTTTGTCTTCTTTGCTCCCTTGACCTTCCTTGCTCTTCCGAAGGCCTTATCGAGAAGTGCATCAGCATCCATTATGGTGGGTATTCTGAACATTGTTTGCCTTAATAATAATCGAAGTAGGTTAGATCCAAGTCATGCCAGTCATCAAAGTCATTCATTCCGTGGCTTCCATCGGAATAGTCCACCAGGATATATGTATAGCCGTAGTTCATGCAGCTTTTATATGGGCGATATTTCCAGTAATCAAACTTCCAGGGGTACATGGTGTCCGGATTATCAACGCCGGGGTTCCATATGGCTAAGGAGTGCCCTGTCTCGTGCATGAAAACGCTCGCATATACTATGCTCCTGTCAACGAAAAACAGCTGCCTGCATTTCTCCTCTATGTATTTTGAGGATATCTGGAACTCATCCCTTCTTATGGCATAGCCGTTGAACCCCGCATCATAGACAACCAGGGCGTAATGAAAGACGCCCCTTCTCCATGCATTTTCTCCATAATGGAGGAAATACTTGTCGTAGTAGGTCTCCCTCAGCGCCCTCCCGCTGATTTCCTTCGCGAAGGGTATCATTTCCCCGCCGCCCATGCATCCGTCATCGAGATGATATACGATGTTGTGCTTGTCATACGCGGTTCGGAGTATCTCCTTTGAGCCATTGGGAAGAAGGCTTGCCGGCTCCCCGTTGGGTCCCGCCTCCATCTGGTCCAATTCTATGAATAAATCCTTTCTGAAGGGGTCGGAGTCCCACTGGGAGGTGAGATATTCCTCCACGTTGTTTAGTCCATCGTTATCATCATCCATGCCGCTGTGGTTTTCCCATGTGAAGGGATCATATATCCATACGTCCTCCGCCTTTCCACTCCACCAGTTCCATGCAAAGTAATGGCCCCATTTCCATTCCCACTCTATCGGCACACCATCTCCGTCCACATCTTCCCCTCTGTTATCCTTTTCCGGATCTGTATGATACACATTTGTTTCCACCCAGTAGGGTATGCCATCGCCATCAAAATCATTCTGATATATGTCGAACCATATCTCGCAGTCCCTGTTGTTCTGATATATGCTGTTGTCATCGCATCCATTTGCTCTACCGTATCCGCTCAAATCCGGTTCCCAGTCATCCGGGAATGAAATATAGTCATCTCCGTACCAGTGCCCTGTTTTTATGCTATATACCAAATCCAGATCATAGCTCTTGGGATAATTATCATAATTGTTGTCTATATCGCACATTTTGTCCCCCAGCGGGTCTGCATCCCATAGCTGTATTGTTATGTTAACAAATTCCACATCATCCGGCACATTCAGGGAGGCACTCCAGTTTGGATTGTAAACATACTTCTGATTTCTCCACACAGGGCTTTTGAACTCCTCTCCATTAATGAAAACCTTGACATAGAAATCCGGGTCGCTGAATCTATCTATCTTATCCAGTGTTTTTCCCAGATATGGCATTTCAAGAGAACGTATCTCCTTTATCTCCACCGTCACCACTATATCCACCAGAGGATCAAAATCCTGAGATATCTCTGGGGTAATGCTTTCCCCGCCCCTTTCACCGAGAAAAGAAAGGCCATTCAATGGAAACGCAACCACCAGCAAGCCTGCCAGAGCGAGCAGCACAGATTTCTTCATGTTGAAGGATAGGGGCCATTTATAAAAACATTTCTCTGCCTACCTCTCAAACCTCTGCAGGTCTATGGCACTCCATTCATCCCTGTCCATAAAACCATGGCTGCCATCCGAGTAGTCCACAATCTTGAAATTATATCTGTAATTCATGCAACTCTTGTAATTCCAGGAGAGCCAGTAGAGGAGCTGCCATGGGAATACCTTGAGGTGAGGCAATCCAAGCTGATGCCCCAATT
>JAGGZK010000040.1 GCA_021162065.1 Thermoplasmata archaeon | reverse complement strand
GGATGGGTTTGGAATATGAACATGAAACATTTGGAGAAAGAAATGCAATAGAGGGATGGTTCAACATTCTCAAGGCAAGATTGAAGAGATTCTGGAAACGCTTTCCTTCTAACGCATCAAAGGAAAGCGTTGAAAGATGGCTTACTGCATTTGTAGCCCTCTATAACCTGGAGGTGAAAATTTCTTGACAGTCTCGAGTAGGGAGAGGACAAAATCCAAATATCCTGCCCATAATTTCATTATGCGACATCCAAAAATAATCGCTGACTCCAGAGAGATATTTTCGGGCATACCTTCGTTGCTTGAGGAGATGGCGGATGTGGAGATAAGGCAATTGCCTGTAGCTGACTACATACTGAGTGAGAGGGTGGCGGTGGAGAGGAAGAAGGCAAGGGACTTTCTTGATTCCCTCATAAGAAAGAGGATATTTGAGCAGGTGACCCGGTTGAGGGAAGCGTATGAGAAGCCAGTGCTCATCATAGAGGACGAGGGCCTTTTCTCCCGCAATATAGACAGAAGGGCGATATACGGGGCGATAGCATCTCTCCTCACCGATTATGAGATATCGGTGATAAGAACAAGAAGCGCTGAGGAGACGGCCATGCTGCTGTATGCCATATCTGCCAGAGAGCAATTTAAAAGAAAAAGGGAGATTGCACTACGGGGCAAAAAACCAGGAATGAGTTTGAGGGAGAGGCAGCAGTTTGTGGTGGAAGGGCTGCCGGATGTGTCGGCGGTGCTGGCAAAGAGATTGCTGCTCCATTTTGGAACAGTAAGAAATGTCATGATGGCCGGCATGGAGGAACTCATGGAAGTGGAGGGAATAGGGAAGAAAAAGGCGGAGAAAATAACGCAGCTTATGGATGCACAGTGGGAGGATTAGTCCTCCGCCTTCTTGAATTTATATCCGTAGTAAATCGCCCCTCTTTTGCCGTCCTCCTGTATTCTTCTCAAACAAGCCTCCACCTTCATGCCCACATGTATCTCATCGAGCGGACAATCCACTATCTGTGCCGTTAAATGACATCCCTCCTCCATTTTTATGATGGCCACGGCATACGGCGCCTTGCCATCAAACTCCGGCGGGGGGGTGTGTATTATGGTGTAGGTTTCAACGATGCCCTTCCCGCTCAGTTTATAGTCCTCCATTTTTCCTATGGATTTTCTTCTGCATGTCGGGCATATGTTGCGGGGAGGGAAATATACCTTTCCGCAAACGCCGCATTTCTTTCCTATGAGGTTGTATCTCACCGGAATCTCTCTCCAGTATCTTGCAACGCCCATCATATCACCTCCAGTATATGCACGACAGCCGTTCCTCCGGAGCCACCCACGTTATGTGTTAACCCAATCCTTGCATCCTTCACCTGCCTTTCCCCTGCCTCGCCCCTTAGCTGCATCACTATCTCATTTATCTGCGCCACTCCCGTCGCCCCCACAGGATGCCCCTTCGATTTCAGCCCGCCAGAGGTGTTTATGGGAATCTCTCCATCTATGGCGGTTCGCCCTTCCTCCGTGGCCTTTCCTCCTTCGCCCCTCTCAAAGAATCCTAAATCTTCTATGGCCATTATCTCCGCAATGGTGAAGCAGTCGTGCACTTCCGCCAGATCAATGTCCTTTGGCTGCAGGTCCGCCATCTTGTAGGCGCGCTGGGCCGCATGATAGGCGGCCGGCACGGAATCGAAACTTTTCCTTCCGTGGAGGGAGAGCGTATCGGTGGCAAGGGCGGATGCCCTTATCTTCACAATTTTGTCCGTATATTTCTTGGCAATATCTAGGGGAGCGAGTATTGTGGCTGCCGCTCCATCCGTTATGGGACTGCAATCCAGGAGATGCAATGGCTCTGCCACCATGGGCGAGCGAAGCACGTCCTCGATGCTTATCCTCCTCTTGAACTGGGCCTTGGGATTCAGACTGCCATTGTAATGGTTCTTTACAGCAACGCTTGCCAGCTGCTCTGGAGTGGTGCCATACTTTTTCATATGATATCTTGCCATCATGGCGTACAGGCCCGGGAAGGTTGCACCAAAGAAGGATTCCCACTCCCTGTCTGCCGCAGAGGCGAGGATATTTGTCGCCTCCGCCCCCACCACATCGGTCATCTTCTCCGCACCGCCAACAACAACTATGTCATACATTCCGCTTGCCACCGCCAGATAACCCTGATGCATGGCAACGCCACCAGAAGCGCATGCCGCCTCAACTCTAATGGATGGGATATGCAAATCCTCAAGCCCTGCCACCTCCACAGCCAGACTCCCGACATGCTCCTGCCCTATGAATCTCCCGCTTGACATCCCGCCTATGTACATGGCGTCTATCTCATCCCCCTCAATTCCAGCATCAAGTATGGCATGCATTCCTGCCTCCGCCACAAGGTCACGGAAGGAACGGTTCCACAACTCACCAAATTCCGTCATACCTATGCCAATAACAGCAACTTCTCTCATTTGAACTCCCTCCTGAATTTCATATATGTGGCATAATCCACATACACCTTTTCCTCCAGCATTTTCCTTATCCCCTGCCTTGGATAGCCTTCGATGGCGTCCTCGACAGTGATATCGAAAGCATCGGAGCCAGCGCCCGAGCCGTAGGATACGGCGAGTATCCTTTGTCCCGGTTTTGCAACATCCAGCACTGCCGCCAAACCAAGCATGGTGGAGCCGGAGTAGGTGTTCCCTATTATGGGGCACAGCAACCCATCCTCTACCTGCTTTTTCTCGAAACCCAGCTTCTTTGCCACCCTCAGTGGAAACTTGCCATTGGGCTGATGGAAGACAGCATAGTCATAGTCAGAGGGCGATGTGCCCATCTTCTCCATGAGCATTTTCGCAGCCCCCATGACATGGCGGAAGTAGGCGGGCTCACCGGTAAAGCGTTCTCCATGTCCCGGATATGGCTGCCCTTCCCTTCTCCAGAAGTCGGGGGTGTCGGTGGTGAAGGAAACTGTGGCATTTATCCTTGCTATCCCCTCCTTCCCTATTATGAAGGCCGCTCCTCCTGCAGCAGCCGCATATTCCAAGGCGTCGCCGGGGGCGGCCTGGGCGACATCCGCCCCTATGGCCATCCCGTATTTTATCATGCCTGTCTCCACCAGAGCGATGCAGTTCTGCATTCCCGCCGTGCCCGCTTTGCACGCAAATTCGTAGTCTGCTGCTGTCATATCAGGCGTTGCTTCTATGGCCTCTGCCACTATTGTTGCCGTTGGCTTGACAGCATAGGGATGGCTTTCGGAGCCCACGTATATGGCGCCTATCTCCTTTGCATCTATTTTGGAGGACTTCACAGCCCTTCTTGCCGCCTCCACAGATATGGTGGCAGTGTCCTCATCAATGGAGGGAACGGATTTCTCGAAAACATTGAGACCGGATGTGATTGAACTTGGTTCCTTGCCCCACATCCTGGCAATTTCCTCGGCCTTTATTCTATACTTGGGGACATAAGCCCCGTAACCAACTATCGCAGCCATTTTATCGCCTGAAAGATGTTTTGGAACTATATAAAAATTGTTATTGAGGGAAATGAAGAAAAAGGGAGGGAGGATAAAAATTGCCATCTTTTTTGAGAAGGTTTTGAAGACAGGCCTCCAAACCATATCGCATACCATATATTAAAGGCGATTTTGAAGGAGATGACCGTCCACTCCGCAAGCAATATTGCCAGTCCAATTATTGGCAGGGAGAGGAGAAAAAGAAGTGCTCCGGCAAGCATCACAGGCAGCATAATAATCTGGGAGGTAATGTTCAGGATTATATCGATGATGGAGGAATCGGGGAATATTGAATCCAGCGTCTGCAATATGAGCATTATGGGAGTCAATATGAGAAAGAAATAGGCCAAGACTCCAATGGTGTATATAACGCCATACGCCAGGAGTGGTATGGTGAAAAGTATCATCAAAGGCAGAAGTACAACATACCCTGCCATAAGCAGAAGAGCAAACAATCCAATAAGGATTAGACAGAGGGGCTGAGAGGGACCTTTCAACTCCATATCCTCCCGCCCGGAATTCAGAGGCAAAGTTTTCTCATGGTTTTGGGATATTATTCTCTCCCCATTTGCCCATGGAACCAGCGTTATGGCCATGAAAAGGATAACAATCATGCCGCAACATTTTGTTGCTCCCCCATATTCAAACATTTCGCCCCCTAAAAAAACTAATTTAAAAGCACTTATAAATTTTTTGCTTATTGTTAGCATGCAACACATAACTTCATGGCTGCAGAATTTATGCAGATGAAGATTTTACTTAAAAGGAGAATTTTTAAAGTGTGAAAATATATTATTTTATGAAACTGCCTGAAATGAGGGGTTTGTTATCTCTTGCTGTTATTCTTCTTTTTATTACTCCCATAATGGCAATGGAAAATGACAATGGCAAAGAAAATGTTTGTGGATGCGGAGATGAGAAGGCAATGGAGCCCTTCCACTTTCCCGTGATGGAATATGTGCCTGTTTTAAATGCACAGCCATCTGAAAAGCCGGCTCTGGGAGATCCGCCCTCCTATTTCAGCTGGATGGAATACATGGGGAAGGACTGGACGACGCCTGCCAAATACCAGGGAAATTGCGGGAGTTGCTGGGATTTTGCCGCTCTGGGGGCGCTGGAAAGCGTTATAAATATTGCAGAGGGGTTGCCAGATCTCGATCCCGACCTATCTGAACAGTATGTTCTTTCCTGCCTTCCCGAAGCGGGGAGTTGCCACGGAGGAAGTCCTTACTGGGCCTTCTATCTCATGAAATCCTCATCAGCAGAGGGAAATTACCACAACGGTATAATTCCCGAGGAGTGCATGCCCTATCAGGCAAATGATGGCATCCCGTGCGATGCCAAATGCGATGACTGGGAGGAAAAACTCATTCCCATCGCCGATTGCGGATACTGGACGCCAGACGGAAGCGAGGAGGACAGGCAGAGAATAAAGACTCAGATAATGGAAAAGGGTCCCGTGGTCTCCTTTATCCTCTCCACCGATGATTTCACCGCCTGGGGTCTCACCCACCATAGCCCCAACGACTACTACCCGTATCCCGGCTATTCCAGTGGAGTGAATCACTGCATCGTTATCCTGGGCTGGAAGGATGATGCAAGTATTCCCCACGGAGGCTACTGGATATGCAAGAACAGCTGGGGGAGTTTCTGGGGATACAACGGATTCTTCAACATAGAATATGGCGCTCTGAATGTGGACAATTTCAGAATTGTATGGGTGGAATATGACAAGGATGCCTACGACTGGCCTCCCGTCGCGGAGGCGGGCGGCATATATGTCGGGAATGTTGGCGAGCAGATATCCTTTGAGGGAAGTGAAAGTAAAGATGATGATGGCAACATTGTTTCATGGCACTGGGATTTTGGAGACGGTGAAACAAGTGATGAGGAAAATCCAAGCCATATATATGACAGGAGGGGAATATATGATGTTACTCTTACGGTAAAAGATGAGGGAGGGCAGGAGGGCAGCGCCAAAACAGCTGCCTTAATAAGTACATGGGAAAAGGGGGATGAATGGGTCTTCGATATTAACAACATAGAAGTGGAAACCGAATATGGAGGACACATAACCTTTAACGGAAATGTGGATGATTTAAAACTTGAGGTTACAGGTGTGGGAAATGAGTATATGCTTGATTTTAACGGAAAGCTGGAGGGGGATTTTTCATATGAATCTCAGCCGCCCATGATGCTGAGTGGAAAATTTTTCTTTACTAAAGTAAGCGGTAGAATTATGGCAACAAAGGATCTATCCCTGGAGAGCATAAAAGCAAATGTGGCAGGAATTGCCGTAGTTAGGATGGAAAGTTTTTCCATTCCTCTTCCCGTTCCCTTCAAGATTACCGCCACCATAGATTTCAGTGAGCCCTATGTCCTTTTTGAATTTCCACTGGAAAAGAAGACATGGAATATGCCCATTGTGGACATTGAAATGGATGCTGCTGCTTCCCTGCTATTTGGTATAATAAACATGCCCTTCCAGTATAATATTTCCCTTGGAGCCCTCGAGGCCCAGTGCTCGGCGAAGCAGAGTATTACAACCAAGGCAGGAACCTTTGAAGCATACAAAATTTCCATATATGACATGCTTGATTTTTATTTTTCACCAGAGATAGCCAACATTGTAAAGGCGGATTTCAACTATGAAGGCATAACCATGGAGGCGGAACTGGTGGAAGTGGATTATGAGTGATGCATGGAATCGTAAAACTTAAAAATCTGTGCTAAAATATAGCATATGGCAAGGTTATGGGCATTCCTTGTCTTATTTCTGCTAATGGGGGGAGCTTTTCCTGTAACAGAAAATCAGCATGGAGATGCGATAAAAGTTGAGGTGGGTATCCAGGGCATTCCTCCTGTAATTCGCCCGTGGGCAAAGGTGACAAATATAGGGAATGAAACAATGGAGGACATGGAATGGTATGTCGTTACCCACTCTGTTCTTCTTCATCATGAAAAAAGTTGCTACGGCTCTCTTTCTTTAAAGCCAAAGGAGGAAAAAACGATAACATGTCCATACTCCATTGCTCTATTTGGCCCATTTATCGTTCAATTTGTAATAAACTATGGCTATGAAAAATGTCCAGTGATAAAGACACTCGAATATTTTGCAATTCCTCCTTTGATTTTTGGTGGAGAGTTGGATTATCCAGATATGTGTTTTGACGGAGAATTACAGGAAGAAAATGGGATCAAACGGGCTTTCGTCATGGTAACCTATGTGGAGGGAGAGGTGGATTATAACCAAGACGGCCAAACTCCAAATATTGCCTTCATAGACACTTTTACGGGCGAGGAATATTATGTTGGTGAAGGTTTAAAGCTCATTACAGAAAGGGAAAATCTTTATACAGAACCTATGAGGGTGGGAGATAAAATAGAAGTTCAGGCATATCCTCCAATGGTGGTGAAATGGCTGCCAACCAATGCAACGATAACAAAAATTGAATGGTTCTGGTAACATAGGATTGTTTTGTTACCCCCATAAAATGCGAAAACAATTCTCCATCTGCAATAAATTTTATGAATGCAAACAACATTCATCACCATGATAGAGAAGACAATAGGCGAGATTCTTGATGAAACGGCCGCGAAATATCCGGACAACGATGCCCTTGTATATATCGACGGCCCCCGTTATACATACAGGGAATTCAAGGAGATAGTGGAGAAGGTTGCCAAGGGGCTAATGGCCATGGGGATAAAGAAGGGCGACCATGTGGCGGTGTGGGGATATAATGTGCCTGAATGGGTGATTTTGCAGTTTGCCACCGCCAAGATAGGAGCAGTTCTTGTAACCGTAAACATTTACTACAAATCCGCGGAGTTGGAATATTTGCTCAAACAATCGGATGCAAAGGCTCTGTTTCTGGTGGAAAAGTTCAGGGATGTGAATTATGTTGACACGCTATATAAGGTAATGCCGGAGATAAAGGAGGGCAAGAAATCTGATAAGTTTCCATATTTCGAGTATGCTGTTTTCATGGGGGATAAGAAGTTCCCCGGCTTAATGACCTTCCAGGAGGTCATCGAGAGGGGAAAGGAGGTGAGCGATGAAGAGCTGAAGAAGGTGCAGAGCACCCTGGATTGCCATGACGTGGTTAACATGCAGTATACCTCTGGCACCACCGGCTTCCCCAAGGGTGTTATGCTGACTCATTACAACATTGTGAACAATGCCTACTGGGTTGGCGAATATATAGGAATGACCCCTAACGATAGACTATGCATTCCCGTGCCATTCTTTCACTGCTTCGGCTGCGTTCTCGGCACATTGGCAAGCGTCGTCCATGGCGTTACAATGGTGCCAATAGAGATATTCGATGCCGGAAAGGTGCTGGAGGCGGTGGATAAAGAAAAATGCACCATTTTGTACGGCGTTCCAACCATGTTCGTGCGTGAACTCAATCATCCCGATTTCGACAAATATGATTTATCATCGCTGCGAACGGGCATAATGGCGGGCGCCCCTTGCCCGATAGAGGTAATGAGACGGGTTATGGAGGACATGCATGCGAAAGAGATGACCATAGCATATGGGTTGACAGAGGCATCCCCTGTAATAACAATGACAAAGAGGGACGATCCCATAGAGAAGAGGGTTGAGACGGTTGGAAAGCCATTGCCCCACATAGATGTTAAGATAGTCGAACCAGGCACGCTGAAGGAAGTTCCCCGCAACACGCCCGGAGAACTGGTGGCCAAGGGCTATAACATAATGAAGGGTTACTATAAAATGCCCGAGGCAACCGCAAAGGCCATAGAAGATGGATGGCTCCACAGCAAGGATCTGGCAAAAATGGACGAGAACGGCTACGTTTATATCCTCGGCAGAGTGGATGACATGATAATAAGGGGAGGAGAGAACGTATATCCGAGGGAGATAGAGGAGTTCCTCTACACCCATCCAAAGATAAAGGAAGTTCAGGTCGTGGGCGTTCCCCATCCGGAGTATGGAGAGGAAGTGGCAGCGTTCATTCAGTTAAAGGAGGGAGAAACCGCTACGGAAGAGGAAATAAAGGAGTTCTGCAAGCAGAATATAGCCAGATATAAGGTTCCGAAATACATATTCTTCACCAGTGAATGGCCCATGACGGCAAGCGGAAAAATACAGAAATATAAATTGAGGGAAATCGCAAAGGAAAAGCTGGGAAGGAGTTAGAGAAGCCGAGGAATATATTCCGAAGCCCTCTTTATTTTCTCCACTGCCCTCTCCTCTATCTTTTTGATTGTCTCCTCATCGCATTTTGATGTGGAAATATACCCACTACCTTCCGCCTCCCTCAAAATTTCCTCCGATATCTTATTTCTAACAATCATGATGGTTTTGCCCCCTATATTCCCTGCTGATATGTCAGAGAATGCGCCAGTGTAATCAGGGCACATCAGGCAACCCATGTGAATGTATTTGGATAACTCGCCAAAGGGAATCTCAAGGGTTTTTTCGCCCATAAACTTCACCGATTTTTGAGAAACTTTAATCTCTTTTATGGATGAAATATCCATACCGTGTTTTTCCTTGATGTAGTTGAGTATGCTTTCGTGAGCAAATGTTCCATAGCAGAATAAACTTATCAGAAACTGGACCCTGTTGCCGAAGTTTGACTCCACAAGAGGGAATGTTTTCATCTGGCGTATGAAATGAATCTGGCATGGTAAGCCAACTACAGCCACCTTTTTCAAATCCTCATTTTCTATCGTTTCCATAAGTTTGTTGGTGAAGGGCAAAACCTGCCATTCATTGCCTGCAGTCCTTATTATCTCCTCCCTAGTCCTTGCAACCACAATTCTGCCTCCCAGTCCCTCAACATCTCTTGCAGAGGTGGCGGCTCCATCTATCATATTATTGTCTATGAGATAGCACAGAAGCGCCGTTATTCCGCCGCCTGCCGCCGTTCTTTTTGGCTGCACCTTTTCTGTGGCAGCAACAACATATATGTTTTCATATTCTCCCAACGGTTTTTCCTGATACCATTCGGGCATCATTTTAAACACCTCTTATTAATATCTGGGATGCTCTCGGGCATCTCACATAACATGTCCCGCACCTTATACATTTCTCCGCTATCAAATCGGGCTTTTTATTTATCATCTGAAGGGCATTATTTGGGCATGACAGAACACAGGCGCCACAACCCACACATATATTCTGCAGCACCACATCATCTATCAAATCATATCCGCTGAGTTTCTTAACCTTCGCAACCGATTTGAATATCTGGATGGGATTGGTGGGCTTGTTGGCTTCATATGCCTCTATAAAGGGTTTCAGTATGCGTGGCGCAGGAGGGCAGCCCGGTATGGCATAGTCAACGTTGATAACACTGTTGATGGGCTGGAAGGTCATGTGCTCCGGTTTTGGCTGCTGTTCTCCCCTGCAATATCTTGTTATCCCTCCCACACATGCACATGAACCAAAGGCGACAATGGCACAATTCTTTTCCTTCAAATTCTCCAGCAATTCCATCTTTTCCTCATCATTTATGCAAATTGCCCCTGTTATTATAATCATATCCTCGTCTCCCATCTCAAATTCATTCTTCGATGTTATGATACTGTTGAATTCGCAATTTTCCAGCATTTTTGATGCTCTCAGAAGGGAAACAGTGCATCCCTCACACCCGCCTATATCAATATGGGTTATTTTCAGCATTATCCCACCTCCACGTGATGTGTGGAACAGGGAATGCATGGGTCATACAATCTGATGCCAAACTCGCTTCTTGTTAACTCCATCAGGGGAATGTTGAACATGGTTGGAACTATTATTTTATAGCTCTCCACTCTTCCGTCTTCATTTAATACAGTTTTATGAACAAGAGTCCCTCTCGGAGCCTCATATACCCCAACGCCTCTCCCCTTTCTGAATATGAATCCCTCCGTCTTCACCGGCTGGCTTATATCCACCTGGTTGAATATCTCTCCTATCCTTTTCAGAGAGAGTTCCATTTCTTGAAGTCTCGCCACCTGGATACCCATTATTCCCTCATAGGAAAATCCACGATAGCTGTGCATTCTCGCCCGTGGACCCACCTCAACAAATTTTTCTTCATAAAGTGCCACATTGCTTGTCGACTTCTTTGCAATCTCCTTTTCCTTATGAATTTCAGTATATGGAATAACATCTATTCCATCAACGTTGATTGCATAGCGGTCCCCGTAGAAGAGATGGGAGGCAAGAAATCCCCTGCTTACCTCCACCTTCTTCGCATTTTTCGCCTCCTCGCTCCACAGAGATTCATCCATCTCTATTTTCCTGATTTCATCATAGATTTTCAGCAGTTCCTTTATCTCATTTATCCCATTCTCAATAATTTTTTCCGATGGAGGCCTGGCTATGCCCCCTATTACAATCCTATTGGGATGGGTTGGCGCCCCCGCTATGTTGCTGAGCATCTTATTCACTTTTTCAAGTGCTTCAAAGGAGAGGTCTGTTACAGCATCACCATGCTTTCCATCCAGTATGTCGGGTATAATCATGATGTTATGAAGAAGATGACTCTGAACCCTGTTTAGCAACCCTGCCGCCTCCCTCAGCAGCATGGCATCTCTTGGAGGAATTATTCCCAATGCATGTTCAAATGCCTCGCATGAGGTGATTGCATGGGCAGCATGGCATATGCCGCATACTCTCATCACCGCTTCTATCACAAAAATGGGGCTTTTCCCCTCCACCATCTTTTCAAATCCTCTAACAGGGGCGGTGGTTATGAAAAATGTTTCATTATCGCTGCGAATAAGCTCTGCCTCTCCTCCTATCCTTACAATCCTCCCTCCGTCATTATTCACGGTTGGTTATGCACAGGAGGTTTATAATACTTATTAGTTGGCCTCCATCATCCGCAGGTTGAATATCCACACTGCTTGCATATCCTGCATCCCTCTTCATAAACCAGCGGAGAGCCACAATCAGGGCATACTCCCACGGGCGCCTTCTCCGTATATTTCACTTTTTCCTCATCCTTCTTTCCTTCCTTTCCCTCGAACAAATCAAGGCGTGCCGGCTGCAGCACCTCCCTTCCCTTTATATGGTCCTCCAGCGCCTTTGCTATGGCATCAGGGCATGAAAGCACCGGCCCACCCCTCGCCAGCAACGGATTGGGGCATCTTATGGCCTTCAACTGCTTCACTATCTCCGTGGGCTTCACCCCGCTTCTAAGACATAGGGAGACGAGACGGCCCACCGCCTCCAGCTGGGCGTCCGCACACCCTCCCGCCTTGCCAAGACGTGCAAACACTTCAAAAAGACCGTGCTCGTCCTCGTTCATGGTGACATAAAGATTGCCGCACCCCGTGGCTATTTTTCGTGTCACACCTCTAACCACGGCAGGGCGCGGACGGGGAGCTATGGCGTCCCTTTCCTTTTCCTCTCCCGTGGTGATAACCTGCTCCGGTCTGCTTCCATATCTGTAAACCGTTATGCCCTTACATTTCAGTTCGTAGGCAAGAAGATATGCATTCTTCACATCCTCCACGGTCGCATGTTCAGGAAGATTTATGGTTTTTGATGTGGCATTGTCCACATATTTCTGAAATGCTGCCTGCATGCGCACATGCCATTCCGGAGAAATGTCCAGAGCGGTTACAAAGATGCGCTGCACCTCCTCCGGCACCTCCTCAAGTCCCTGTACCGAACCGTTGTTCTCTGCTATTTTATTCATTAACTCCTCGCTGTAGAAGCCCATTTCCCTCGCGATTTCCTCAAAATAGGGATTTGTTTCATGAAGTTTGTCGTCCTTGTCCAGAACATTTCTTATGAATGAAATGGCGAAAAGCGGCTCTATGCCCGAGGAGCAACCGGCAATTATGGATATGGTTCCCGTTGGCGCTATTGTCGTTACGGTTGCGTTTCTCATCGCCTCATACTGCCCGTCGTATACGCTTCCCTTAAAATTTGGGAAGGAACCCCTCTCCAGCCCGAGTTCTATGCTGGCCTTCTTCGCCTCCTCCTGGATGAAGGACATCACACGCTCGGCCATTTCCAGCGCCTTTTCGCTGTTGTATGGAATGCTGAGCTTTATGAGCATGTCCGCAAATCCCATTACTCCCAGCCCTATCTTCCTGTTCGCCTTGGTCATCTCCTCTATTTCGGGAATGGGATATTTATTCATGTCAATAACATCGTCAAGGAAGCGGACGGCTGTTCTCACCACATATCCCAGTTTGTCCCAGTTTATATCTCCATCCTCAACAAATCTTGAAAGGTTGATGCTCCCCAGGTTGCATGATTCATGGGGCAGCAACGGCTGCTCACCGCATGGATTCGTGGACTCTATTTCACCCACGTGGGGCGTGGGGTTGTGGCGGTTTATCTCATCTATGAATATGACTCCCGGCTCTCCCGTCTTCCATGCGTTCTCCACTATCTTGTTGAACACCTCCGCAGCATTCAGTTTCCCCGCAACCTCTCCGGTGCGGGGATTTATCAATTCATAATCCTCATTGCTTTTTACCCGCTCCATGAATTCGTCGGTGACGGCAACAGATATATTAAAATTGGTGAGTTCCGATGTGTCCTCCTTGCAGGAGATAAACTCCATTATATCCGGATGATCCACCCTGAGAATTCCCATGTTTGCTCCTCGCCTCCTTCCTCCCTGCTTTATGACATCGGTGGCGGAATTGAAGACCTTCATGAAGGATATGGGACCACTTGCTATGCCACCTGTACTTCTCACTATATCTCCCTTAGGCCTTATTCTTGAAAAGGAAAAGCCCGTGCCACCCCCGCTCTGATGAATGAGGGCAGTATGTTTTAATGTCTCGAATATCTTGTCCATCGAATCCTCCACCGGCAACACGAAGCAGGCGGAAAGTTGCTGAATGCTAGTGCCAGCATTCATGAGGGTGGGAGAATTTGGAATGAAATACAGATTGGACATGATTTCGTAAAATTCTTCCTCTGTCTTTTCAACATCTCCACCATATATCTTCTCACTCAGGGCGACATTATGGGCAACCCTTCTGAACATTTCCTCAGGAGTTTCTATAACATTTCCCTTTTCATCCTTACGGAGGTATCTTCGCTCAAGAACCCTCATGGCATTCTCTGTGAGTTCAACCATGCTAATGTAAATGGGAGGGATTATAAAAAAATTTCATGGCATGCGTCGGCAGGATAAAATGGAGGCATTTTATTCCAACTCACCATTCCCTGTTTTCTTTGTGGGTTTAAATAATGTTTTGCAGTAGTTCTGAATACAGAAAAATGCCAAAGAAAAGTTGTTTCTATCTGTAAAAATGATAAGGGAATTTTCTAAACACATTGTGATTGATAAACAAAAGTTGCCAAAGAAAATCATATTTATTAGAATAATAAAAAACAACGAAAGAGGGAGATATTCAATTATCCTATAACCAAGACTAAAAGAAAAGGAGCT
>JAGGZK010000064.1 GCA_021162065.1 Thermoplasmata archaeon | reverse complement strand
TATGACAGGATAAAGAATGATTACAACTTTTACTGGTATCCCACCATCTTCCTGGATGGTGGATACAGGGTTTTTCTTGATGCCAGCAGGGACGCTCTGGAGAAGGCAATAGAGGAGAGTATGGCGAAAGAGAGGCCAAACATAGATATGGAAGTGGAGGCAACATGGGTCAAATGTTCCTGTCAGGTGGATGGGTTATATATAGAAACCCACATCAGAAATCTGGAAAATACAGCATATAAGGGGGTGTTGCGTGTTTATGTGGCGGAGATAAATTCCAGATGGGATGATTACTCTGGCAACCAATACCACTTTGCCTTTCTCGCCTTTGCAGATGTGAATGCTCTCTCCCTGGACCCTCATAAAGAAAAAACTTTTTCATCCACATGGATACCGGAGAGTTATAACTATAATGATATAGGTGGCGAGGATGCCAACAATCTCGCCGTTTTTGCCGTGCTTTTCAACACAACAGCCCATACGCAATATGCCAACCCACCAGATAAGAATCCCTTCAATGCATACTATGTGGATGCTATGGCGGCATACATACCAAGAAACGTGCCCCCCTCCGTCTCCATTACTTCTCCGAAACAGGGATATCTTTATATTTTCGATAGAGAAATAATCCGCATTAATAGAACCATAATAATAGGTAGCAAGATGGTGGAGGTGAAAACCTTCGATGAATCTGGAATAGACAGAGTGGAGGTTTATGTTGATGGGGTACTGAAAACAACGCTTCATGAGCCCTATCAGTGGAAATGGAAGGATTTCGGAGAGCATAAACTGGAGGTTGTGGCTTATGACGTGTACGGCTTAAACGCAACGGATTCGCTGGATGCACTTATTCTGGCGTGACAATAATTTTATAGAGGAAAAGGATATGTTATAATATGAAATCCGGAAGAAAGAGCCTGGTGACGGCGTTAATTATGGCAATGCTTCTCGCACTATCCTTTCTCCCTGTTTTAACAGAAACCCGCGCCACCACATCAAATCTGCCGCCCTCCTTCGACCTCCGTGATGTGGATGGCGTAAATTATGTCACATCTGTCAGGCATCAGACGGGGGGAACGTGCTGGTGCCACGGAGTGATGGCTGCCATGGAGGGCAATCTTCTCAGAAGCGGGGAGTGGGAGAAGCTCGATATAATGGATGAGCCCAATCTTGCCGAGTATCATCTCGACTGGTGGAATGGGTTCAACAAATTTTACAATGCCGATCTCGATCCGCCCACAGGGGACGGGCTTGATGTCCATTATGGAGGAGATTACAGGGTGGCGTCTGCCTATCTTACAAGAAAGGGAGCGGTCTATTCTCCGGATGCCAATGATGACAGCGAGTATGATGCCAACTGGTATTACGAACCGCCCGAGCAGTACAGCAGCGACTACATCTATTTCTATCCACGCGATATAGAATGGTACACCGTCGGCAACAATCTCGAGAGGATAGAGCTGATAAAGGAGAAACTGATGGAGTATGGAGTCATAGGCACATGCATGTGCTACAGCAGCTCCTACATCGACACTTCCACCTACACCCATTATCAGCCACCTTCCAGCAGCAATCCCCCCAACCATGCCATAGCCATAGTCGGCTGGGACGACAATAAGGTGACGCAGGCACCATATCCCGGAGCATGGCTCTGCAAGAACAGCTGGGGAAGCAACTGGGGGCTCAATGGCTATTTCTGGATTTCATATTATGATAAATGGTGCGGGCATCATGATGAAATGGGCGCCGTGTCCTTCCAGAATGTGGAACCCATGAAGTATGACTATGTTTACTACCACGACTACCATGGATGGAGAGATACCCTCAAAAATGCGAGTGAAGCCTTCAATGCCTTTGTGGCGGAGAATGATTGCATCATAAGCTCCGTCGCCTTCTACACCGCTACCGACAATGTGGAGTATACTGTAAAAATATATGACAGATTTGAGAACGGCGCTCTTCTGGATGAACTATGCTCACAGAAGGGAGTTATAGAGTATACTGGTTACCACACCATAGATTTGGAGAAAGAGGTGGCATTCACCGCAGGAGATGATTTCTACATATATCTAAAACTCTCCCGGGGAGGACAACCCTTCGATAGAACTTCAGAGGTGCCTGTTCTTCTCGGCTCCTCCGGAGGGGGGACGATAGTCACATCCACCGCAGATTTTGGAGAGAGCTACTTCCGTGTCGGCTCTCTCTGGATGGATTTGCATTATCTCAATCCCTCTGCCAATTTCTGCATCAGGGCACTGGGAAATGAATGGACCCCCACCGAACCAGATCTGGACTGCGAAGGCTCCCTTACCTGGAGCGAGGTTAAGCCAGGAGAGAAGGTCACGGGAACCTTTGTGGTGAAAAATGTTGGCGATCCGCTCTCCAGCCTCGACTGGACAATAGAGGAATGGCCCTCCTGGGGCAACTGGGAGTTCGAGCCCATAAGCATGGATAACACGAAGACAGGGAACGGCACTCTTGTTACAGTAACCGTGACTGCTCCGCAGGAAAAGAATGCCACATTCACAGGAGAAATAAAGGTGGTTAACAGGGAAGATGTCACAGATTATGACGTCATCAAAGTGTCTCTGATGACCCCTTCAAAACTATACAGCCCTTCCATTGAGAGAATACTCCACATCATCCATGCCAGATTCCCTGCCCTTTTCCATTTCCTGAATCTGTGGTTTTGGAATGTGGATTAACTCTACCTTCCAAAAACTATTGTAAGGTAGCCCAGTTGAAATCCTTTGACCGTCTTGCTGATGTTGTATCCGTTGGAGGAGTATATTGTTACCGAGATGGAGATAAAACCATAGCCATGCGTGGCACGGGTAAAAACAACTCCAACCGCCTTTGATGGAGGAATTTCTCCGATGTAATCCTCGTATGTAAAACCAAATCTCTCTGAAATGTCTTCCAAGGCAAAATTGTAGGATACATTCCGTGCGGAGGAGTTGCCATCATTTACCACAACAAAACCACATGTGTTCAATCTGTAGGTTCTAAGCGATCCTAGGATAAATATGACAAGATGAGGTTCCTGCGGAGTGGATGAAGGAGAGTTTACAACATTTGATGTGAAAGATGGTGTGGCGAGATTAATCAATAGTAAAGTAAAACATGCAACAAGGCATACTACACTCCTATTCATTTTTCTCCCCATAATATAATGGTGAAGAAATTTATAAGCATTGTTGAATCATTGCATCACTTACCAATATATTTAAAACCCTCTGCATCATATCCTCTTATGGCCATAAGATTTGAGGATTTACCCCCGCAGGTGCAGAATCAGTTGAAGCAACTTCAACAGTTTCAGCAGCAGCTGGAACTTATTGTTCAGCAGCGCCTTCAGGTGGACATAAAGCTTAGGGAAACGGGGAATGCTCTTGAAGAATTGAACAAGGTGGATGATGCCACTCCCATATATAGAACCGTGGGAAATCTCATAATAAAGGCAGGGAAAGATGATGTCATAAAAAGTTTGCAGGAGGAGAAGGAGAGCCTGGAAGTTAGAAAAAAATCCCTGGAGAATCAGGAAAACAGATTGAAGGAGAAAATAGACGATCTCCAGAAAAAGGTGCAGGAAAGTTTGAAGCAGTGATTACTCTATGACTATGGCGGCATATCCCACGCAATAGCTCCCAGGCTCCACATCATAGGAGGTGGCATATTTCAGCAACCTTCCTTTCTTTGCCCTTTTTTTCACCGCCGCCAGCATGGCCGCCACCGCCCCATAGCCGCACATGGTGATGTTGTTCTTCTCCACCTTCTCTATCAATCCCTCTGGATTTATCTTCAATATCTCTTCAATGGCGATTCTGTCCTTTTCCGCCACATTTTCCTCCACATCCTGCCGCGTGGGAACCCTGGAGAAATTCACATGGGAAAAGTCACTGCTTGCTATTATCACGGCATCCTCAATGTCGGAAAGAATGCCCCCTGCCTCCATGGCGGTTTCCAAATCCTGCCAGGAAAAGCATACCGGCACAAATTCAAAATCGCCCCTCAGAAATTGAAGGAACGGAAGCTGAACCTCTATGGAATGCTCGTATCTGTGGGCAATGACATCCTCCTCTATTATGCCCCTGCGAAGTTTCACGGCATCCTCTGCTATCTTAACCCTGCCCAAAGGCGTCTCCCATTCTCCACTGCTCATTATGGCAACACTTGCCCCGTAACCATGATGATTGGGACCCAGAATTATCACTTTATCCGGAAAGCCGTCCTCCGCTAAAGCATGGTAGGCATAGGCAGCCACCCATCCTGAATAGATATAGCCGGCATGGGGAACAACCATACCCTTTATGTTGCCCCTTCCTATCCTCACCTCATCCACCATTCCGGGGCCTTTTTCAAAGCATGCCCTTATCCCCTCCATCAACGCATCTTTCCTCCCCTCGTAAAAATGACCCGCCACCACCGGCTTTCGAATCATGATGATAAACGGAATATTCTTTAAAAACTTTTGAATTATCATCATGGAAGGCAGAGCTGTTCACATAGAAGGAATGAAGTTCCTGTGCGAATCCGGGAATCATTCAATTGTTCTGGATGATGGAAGCACTTCCATAACCCCTGTGCAGGCACTCCTCCTTTCCATGGCCACATGCACCGCCATGGACGTATGGAATATAATGGTTAAAAAGAGGGAGAAAATAAAAAATCTGGAGGTTAAGGTGGAGGGAGAAAGAAGAGAAAAGCATCCGAAAACTTTCAGAAAAATCCGCCTCACCTACATATTTTATGGAGATGTGGATGAGAAGGCATGCAGGGATGCCATAGATCTCTCCTTAAAGAAATACTGCTCCATATCAAACATGATAAAAGAGGTGGCAGACATAGAGGTGGAGATAAGCATCAAATAGATTTTTCAAGATTTTCTATGGCCTTTTTCATCTCCTCCTGCCATTCATCCACACATTCATTCAGAAATCCCTTGAGTTCTTCAGGGGGAACGCTTATGTATATGTAATAGTATCCCCCTCCATTCTTTATTATTCTCTTTTCCCTCTTCACCATCCTGCAGTCAATGAGTTTTTTGAGGCATCGCTGAACGGTGCTTCTATCTCTCCCCACAATCTCCCCTATCTCATCCACCTTCTTTCCCCCATTGAGGAGCATCCTGTATATCTCTATCTCGTTGTCTCCAATGTTAAACAGACATCTGAAGACGTCTCTGCATTCCATGAAAGTAATAATTTAATAATATAAAACGGTTGTGCAGAGTTTATGCAAAAACGTTATATATGGCGTCTATTATTTACACCCCATGGATGAGATTGAGAAAATCAAACAGAGGATGCTCGAAAGAATGCTTTCCTCTTCATCAAGCAACGAATCCATGCCTTCAAAACCGATAGATGTGACAGATGCAAATTTTGATGAGACCATATCGAAATATGACACCGTGGTGGTGGATTTCTGGGCGCCGTGGTGCGGGCCCTGCAAAATGATTGAACCGAGCATAAAGAAACTGGCGGAGGAGATGCGTGGAAAGGTTGTCTTTGCTGAAATCAATGTGGATGAGAATCCGAAAACGGCGATGAGATACAGGGTAATGAGCATCCCCACTCTTATCATTTTCAAGAAGGGAAAGATGATGGACAGAAGCGTTGGGGCACTCCCCTATGATCTCCTGAAGGACTGGATAGGTAGATATATATGAGAAAAGAAATCTTTGTTGTTGTCCTTCTCCTCCTTTCCTCCCCTTTTCTTGCGGGATGCGTGGATAAGGAAGAAAGCAGCGAGAATGGCACGGCCACTATCACCTGGTACAGTTATCAGGAAGGCGTGCAGAAGGCGAAGAAGGAGGGAAAACCTGTACTCGTTGACTTCTATGCCGACTGGTGCGGGCCATGCAGAATGATGGATGAGTACACATACACCAACGATAAGGTGATTGCCAAGGTATCATCGAATTTTGTGGCTGTGAAGGTGGATGTGGATGTGGAGCAGAACATAGCAGCCTTCTACAGCATCTACTCCATCCCCACCGTTGTATATCTCAACAGCGAGGGAAAGGAGATATACAGAACCGTGGGCTACAGGGATGCGGGCCAGTTTATCAAGGACATGGATACCGCCCTTCAGAGAACATAATCAATCAAGCCAGTATCTCGGAACAAGGTTGAACAGATAAACATCCATCTCTGTCATATCGTTGCTGCTTTCTCCTTCGGCCAGCACGGTGATGTGGTGCCTGAAGAGGGCCACCTTCCCGAATCTATATTCATATGGCTCAGTGGCATCCACTCCCCTCAACTCACCATCCATGTAGAATTCCACCAGATTTATTTTGTCATCCGTGAGAATCTCCACCTTCATCATCATTTTTCCTATGACCACGGAATTGTAATCATCAGTGTCAAGAATTTTTCTATCCCCAAAATATATGGCCCCTCTCTCCGGTTCCACAACTCTCACCATTGTTTTTACATCCATATCTGCAAGGGTGGCCGCAGTCGCTATGGCGAGTTTGCACATTTTCGCCATGTAGGTGAAATTGACATAATCTATCACATCCTGAGAACTGTGGTAGTGGGGATTGAACTCATACTCGAGAAAGAAAACACCCTCATATCCATAATTTATGAAGGATTGGTGATCGCTGCCCGCAAAATCCCTGTAAATTTTCACATTCAGCCCGATTTCATCATAACTTTCCGCCATCTCGTTGACAACTCCTGCTATCCATGCGGATGAACCGGAGGAGGATAGCCTCATTTTGCTTCCTCCTTCCCTGCTTACAGCATGGCCCACGCCGTCCAGCTGGATATCGGCAAGTATTATCTCATTTCTCTCATACATGTCCCTTACAAACCTGTCACTCCCATAAAGTCCCTGCTCCTCTCCGGAGAAGAAAACAAATTTGATGGTGTGGGTGAAGGAGTAATCGCTCATAATCTTTGCCGCCATCAGAACGCAGGAAACGCCGGAGCCATCGTCATCTGCCCCCGGAGAGACGGCAACGCTGTCATAGTGGGCTGAGAGAATCACGGCCTTATTATCCTTGCCCGGGAGGGTGGCAACTATATTTCTCCCGCTGTATCCCTTCTTCTCCCAGTAATGATTTTCCACCTGGAGGCCGTAACTCTGCAGTTCCTCGTATATGAAATCAGCCACCTTCTCGCATTCCTGACTCCCTGTTGGATGGGGACCCATATTCTGAATGGTGCTGTCATAGTAATAAAGCATTTCCTCATTTACCTTGGAAATCATCTCCTGAATTTCATTTTCGCCAGAAGAGGAGATGGGATAGGAAATCAAAATTAAAATCGCCATGGCTGCCGCAATCCATTTCATGTTGGATTAAATTTTTCTCCTATTTATATGTTGGGTCGTCAGGGGAAAAAGTATTTTTAATCTGCCACCATTTTTATCATGAAGAAATTTCATGCGATGCTGGCTTTTATGCTTCTCCTATCTTTCATCAATATTTCGGTGCAAAGCGAAAGCGGAATTGTGGCGGGGCCCTATCTCCAGAATCTGACGGAGAATAGCGTCACCATCATGTGGATTACAGAAGAGAAAACGGAGAAAAATGTGGTTTACTGGGGAGAAGAACTGGAAAACATGGTGGAGGAAAACGAAAAGGGAAGAATTCATGCCGTCACAATAGACCTGCTGGAAGAGAATACAACCTACCTTTATGAGGTGGAATCCGATGGAGCGAGAAGCAAAACCTATTCCTTCCACACCCTGCCCACAGAAGGAAAAATAAACTTCATTGTTTACGGAGACTCCCGTGGCGTATGGGATGGATGGAGGAATGCCAGCAGAGTGGCAAAGGCAATGGAAGGAAAGGCAAATGTGGTAATAACCACAGGAGATATGGTGAGAAACGGAGGAAATGAAGGAGAATGGCTTGATTTTATAGAGATATCGAAATTCATGCACAACTCTTCCCTCTATCCATGTGTGGGAAACCACGATTTGCCCTACTCCATCTTCCAGAAATATTTCCCGCTCCCCGGAAATGAAGGATGGTATTCCTTTGACTATGGATGTGCCCACTTCACCATAATGGACGTATGCAGCCCCCTCAATATTCCAAAGATACTCTGGCTTATTCATGATTTAAGAAGCGATGCCTCATGGAAATTTGTGATATTCCACTATCCCCCCTACAGTTCCGGAGAGCACGGAAGCACGGAGATATTACGCCTCCTAACCCCCTTCTTTGACATCATGAGTGTGGACATGGTCTTCAATGGCCATGACCACGACTACGAGCATGTGGAAGCGGGAGGAACGACATTTATTGTGACAGGAGGCGGAGGCGCCCCTCTGTATGATGTGGGAAGCAGCCCATGGACAATCTTTTCGGCATCTTCCTACCATTACTGTCTGGTGGAAGCAACCTCCCGCCACCTCCATTTTTCCGCAATAACGCCAGATGGAGAGGTGCTGGAGGAATTTGAGATGGAAAAATGATTTACCGCTGTCAACAAATTCTCCAGAGAAGAGATTCATGGGCCCGCCCGGATTTGAACCGGAGTCCATGGCTCCCAAAGCCACGAGGATAGACCAAGCTACCCCACGGGCCCTTCCGAGCATAAAGTAAAAAAGGATAAAAAACTTTTCTCTTATGCGAAAAATCCTTGCATATGTCATCCTTGCCCTCTCCCTCATAATCATATATGGCTCTCTTGCCATCTCACTATCATTTAAAAGTGAATATGAAATCACTCCTTCCATACTGCTCTTTTCGCTCCTCTTCAATGTTGTCATAATGGTGATTCCCGCCATACTCTTTGTTTATCTGATGTACGGAAAAGTGTGGGAAATGCTATATTTCAGGAAAACCAATCTTCTGAAATCCGTCCTGTATGGATGTCTTGCCACAGCCCTTTTCATCTTTGCCTCTGCTGCTGTGATAACTCTTTCAGGATATGAGGAAAACAATCCATTAGCGGAGGAAATAGGAAAAAATATCAACCTTCCGCTCCTCCTGTTGGTCCCTCTCCTTTCCGCCTTCACCGAAGAAATATATTTTCGCGGCCTCCTGCAAATGCAGATGGAGAAGAAAAACATTCCCCTCGCCATAATAATCTCAGCCCTTCTTTTCTCGCTGGCACATCTGGAATATGGGGTTGCGATACAGCTCATAATGCCCTTTGCCTTCGGTATAGTGCTCGGCATAGTGATGCACTTCTCCAGAAACATAATGGCCCCCTTCACCGCCCATTTCCTTTACAACTTCATATCTCTGGCAACTTTTTTATATGATTAATGATTATTTATAGGGGAAAAACAGATGAGGGTATGGAGGCGTCACTGGAGTGAGCAGCTCGTTCTGAAACCATTCTGGGTAAACATGCTTATACTGTGGACAACCATACCTCTCTTCTGCGAAATTGTTGGCAGAGCCTTTGGAGTGAGTTTCTTAGGTCTGGTGGTGGGGGGAGAAATATGCCTCATAAAGACAACCTATGACTACATAAAGGAGAAGTATTTCTAAGATATGCCCCACTTAACCCATCTTCTCCCTGCATATTCCGCCTTTTCCATTTCCTCCTCTATTTTCATGAGTCGATTGTATTTTGCCACCCTTTCTCCCCTGGCGGGAGCACCGGACTTTATCTGTCCCGCCTCGATGGCAACGGCGAGGTCTGCAATGAAATCATCGCATGTGTCGCCGGAACGATGCGACACCATTATACCGTAACTGCTTTCATGACATATGTTTGCCACCTCTATTGCTTCCGTCAGCGTTCCTATCTGGTTTGGTTTCAGAAGCAGGGCATTGCATACCCCTCCCTTTATTCCTCTTCTTAACCTTTTTGGATTGGTGACAAATATGTCATCTCCCACAATCTGCACCTTGTCCCCTATTTTCTTGGTGAGTTCTGCAAAGGCATCCCAGTCCTCCTCATGAAAGCCATCTTCTATGGAGACGATGGGATATTTCCTGGCCATCTCCACGTAGTAGTCAATTAGTTCCCCACTGCTCATCCTCCTCTCCATCATGTAATAACCATCTTTGTAAAAGGAGGTGGCCGCGGCATCGAGAGCAAGCATTACTTCCTTACCATAACCATTCTCCTCTATGGCCTCCACTATGAGATCCAGAGCATCCTCGCTTCTTGATATGGGAGGAGCAAAGCCCCCTTCATCCCCAACATTTATTGCAGTCTTTCCAAATTTGTCCCTGATTTTGCTCTTGAGAGTATGATATATCTCGCTTCCCATTCTCATTGCCTCGGCAAAGTTTTTTGCCCTCACAGGTGCAATCATGTGTTCCTGGATATAGAGTTCATTGCCGGCATGGGCTCCCCCATTTATTACATTCATGAAAGGAATCGGGACAAGACTGCTGGATTCATTGAGATATTCATAAACTTCCTTTTTTGTTGTTGCGGCAGCACATTTGCAGCATGCTATGGATGTGGCTATGCATGCATTTGCTCCTAGCAAACTTTTATTCCGGGTGGCGTCCATCTCTATCATTTTTCTGTCTATTTCTTCCTGTTCCCTCACATCCATCCCCCTTATGGCAGGGGCAATTATTTTTCTCACATTCTCCACCGCCTTCCTGACACCCTTTCCGTGAAATTCTCTGCCTCCATCCCTTAACTCCAGCGCTTCTTCACTCCCCTTTGATGCTCCCGAGGGAGCTATCGCAACGCCAGCAAAATCCCCTGCAAAAACCTCCACCTCTATTGTAGGATTCCCCCTGGAATCCAGCACCTGCCTCGCCCTCACATCAGAAATCACATACTCCATAAAAGAGAAATAGAAGGATGTTTATTTACTTGATGGATTTGGCCTCCTTGCTTTTAATAGCCCTTGCCCTCTCCATGGATGCCTTCGCGGTGGCGGTGGCGGAGGGGATGGCATCGAAGGGCAGGGAGTTTCACATGGCCCTCTCCTTCGGCATCTTTCAGGCTTTTATGCCCCTCATTGGCTGGATGGCAGGAATGAATGCAAAAAGATTCATCTCCTCCACCTCCTATCTTGCATTCCTCATACTTTTCCTGATTGGCATAAAAATGATTTATGAGGCGGGTGAGATGGAAAGGATGGAAATAAACACCACTTCCATCATCTTTCTCTCCATCGCCACCAGTATAGATGCAATGGCCGTGGGCGTCTCCCTCTCCCTGGTAGGAGCGAAAATACTCTTTCCTGCTGCTGTGATAGGCATGGTGACATTCATGGTGAGCATGCTGGGATTTTTTCTATCCAGGAAGATAAAGAAGGGCTATATGGCAGAGGTGGCCGGGGGATTGATCCTGATGGCAATAGGTGTAAAGATTCTGCTTGGATGGTAAACCATGTTAAAAAAAAATTTAATAAACCTCAAAATTTGTTTAAGTAAATGATTTAAGAGAGAGGAAATTTCTCCTCGATGATTGAAAAGGAAGAATATATTAAAAAACTTCATTCCTATCTTAAAAAATATGTTGCTTCTGATCCAACACCCGGGGAGGAGGCGCTCTATAAACCGGTGGACATATACAACGTGCCAAAGAAGGAAGCGGAGGAGTATAAATACAAATCCATAAAATACATTTTTAAACATCATTATGAAAACAACTCCTTCTATCACGATTACTGCAAGGAGAATAATGTATCACCTGATGATATAAAAAGCATTGAAGATTTTAACAAAATTCCTCTCATAGCAGATAAATTTTTCAAGTCATATCCTGAAGGAAGGGAATTTGCCATGTGGCTCGCCACCCTTTACACCGGCGAATTGCCCAGCATAGTGATAAAAAAGAAGGATGACCATGATGGCATCATAAATAAATTCAGGGAGGCAGGGCTGGTTGTCACCTACAGCAGTGGCACAAGTGGGAAGCATACATTCATACCAAGAAGCCAGAGAACCTTCAACGCCGCTGAATATGCCATAGCAAAGTCAGCCATAACCATGTTATATCCAGAATGGGAGTATGACATAAACGGCTATCTTCTCATGCCTCACCCTTTCAAAACCAATGTTTTTGCAGGCAAAGTGTGTGGGATGTACTTTGATGTTATAAAGGATGTGAGGGTGGCACTGGAAAGGGAACTCTCGGCAGATCTCATACAGCAGGCGATGCAGACCAATTTGAAGGGCAGGGTGATAAGATACGCAATGCAGAGAGAAACCAATAAGATAATAGACAGGATAATAAACTGGCTCAGGAAGAATGACAAGGAGGGCAACAAAATATCCTTCATAGGAGCACCCTTTCTGCTCTATTTTGTCATGGAGAAACTGGAGAAGGACGGAGAATATTTCAATTTTGGAAGGAAAGGGAGTATAGTAACCGGAGGAGGATGGAAGATTTATGAGGACAAAAGGATATCAACGGAGGATTTCAGAAAGAAGGTGGAGGAAATCCTTGGCATACCCCAGGAGCTATGCCTGGATTTATATGGAATGGTAGAAGGCAATGGATGGATGACGCAGTGTCCGGAGGGCCATTACCTTCATGTACCAAATACCTATTACCATGTCAGAGTAATAGATGAAAACGGAGAGGACGTCGCCTATGGGGAAAAGGGAAGGTTCGCCTTCCTTGATGGCCTGGCACACAGCTATCCCGGATTCATAGTTTCCGGCGACGAGGTGAGAATGTATGAGGAATGCCCCGTCTGCCACCGCTCCACCCCCGTGCTGGCGCCTGAGGTTAAGAGAGCAAGAGGAAGTGAGATGCGCGGTTGCGCGGAGGAGATGAGGCGCGTGCTCTCCATGGATATGGGTGGTGCAGATGCTTAGGGAATGGAAGGAGAGGGAGTATATTCCTCCAAAAAATATGGTTAAGTTATTTGTAAAAGGGAGCTTCGAGCTCAGCAAGGTTATGCTTAAGAACTTCACAAAGTTGAAAAAGGTGAGACAGGAGAAGGTGATATACAGGCCTCCAAAAAGAATGTACGAGATTCCGGAATACAAGCCGGGAATGAAGGTCGTGAGGTCGGATGAAAAATATCTCCGTCCCACCCTCTTCTGCAATCCGTATGCGAAGGAGATTATCGCCCTTGCAAATCATCTCGGCGCCTTCGAGAAGGAGCCGTATGAATATGCCAACGACGTATTTGAATTCGTTAAAAGAAATGTAATTCTTCAGATAGTCCCCATAGATGGGGTGGTGGCAACCCTAAAGCGCGGTTATGGCTCCTGTATCCACAAAATATCCCTATTCATAGCCCTCTGCAGGGCGGCGGGTATAAAAGCAAGGTATAAACTGTATGCGCTCACCGTCATAGACCAGTGGTATGACACCTTCATCAACGTTGACCCCATAATGAGGGAGTGGTATGACGCCATGGGCTACTTCATGCTCCATGGAGAAGGGGAAGCATATGTGGATGGAAAATGGGTTGTGGCAGATGTGGGTCCAACGCCGGAGAGGCAGGTGGCAAGCGGCATTCCAATAACAAAATTTGGGGATGATTCCATAGGCATATGGGCCGATGCAATTCCGGGAGGGATAATGAGAACGGAATCATTACCCCTTGGCATGGGTTTTCTTTCCAAGTTAATGATGAATATCTCTCCAGGGAGCATTGCCAGAATGAACAACAATGTCATCAACATGTATGAGAAGGGAAAGAAAATGCTGGAGGAAATGGGCGGAGAGGAAGAATACATGAAGAAGATGGGCGGCGGAATGAAAATGCCCACCATGAAACTGGAGAAGAAGGGAATAATTTTTGAATAGGTCAGGAGTAAATTTTAATCAGGAATCGGGATATTTCCTCCATTATCTCATCATTGTCGAATATCCAGTGGCATCCCTTCTTTAAAACAAATTCTGCACCGTATTTTCTGGCGATTCTCTCCACCATCTCTGGAGGAGATGCTTTGTCGTGGGATGTGGCTATAAAAAGAAGAGGAGATGTTATTTTTCTCTCATCCACCTCTATTTTGTTCATGCTTACCTCATATGCTGGCATAGGAGGGAAGAACTTCAATTCAGAAACAATTTTCTCAATTTTATCCTCTTCCACACAGTTGGCAAGCATCTTTTCCACGAATTGAATGTCTGCCTTAAAGGGTTTTCTCAGCACTATTTTAGGGAGAAATTTTATGGAATGGAGAATAAGAGATGATTTGAATTTTATCCCTTTCGGAGAGGCAGGGCATATGGCTATACCTCCCTTTATTTTCCTCCTTTCCGCCACCTTCTGGATCACAAGTCCTCCAAGAGAATGACCTATTATAACATCATTTTCTCCTACCATCCCCTCAATTTTTCGCACATAATCCTCAAACCTTGCCCTTTTCATATCCAGCCCTTCATTTAAATCAGGGGCAACGCATTTAAAGCCACGCTCTTCAAAGTATTTTATATATCTCCCCCACACACTTCCATCGCACCACATGCCATGGACAAAGATGAGCATGATAATAAATGGCAGAGAAAATAAAAGAGTAACTGAAAAGAAATCATCCCTTTATCCATCAACTTCCATGATATCCGCAGATGAGTTTGCTATCTATTCCTATAATATATATCTGGGAAACCTTTTTCAATCTCTTGTGTCTTCTCCTCAAAATTTTATCGGGACATCATATTCAATTTTCTTAACCGTGAAGTCCACATATTTAAAATCCCCTGTTTCAAGATTCCAGACCACCTCCACATGCATGGGCACTTTCATGCCCTCCACCTCTCCATAATCATGATAAAATCCGCTCCAGTTTTCCAGCACGCCGTCCTTAAATCTCTTTGCCTTAAATTGAATAATTTGCCCCTCCTGGTTGAAATAGAATGTGCCCTCAACACTAATGTTGCCATCCTTCAAAATCACCCTCGCCGAGTTTTCATCAACTTCCTCCCATCTTAAGTTTTCTGAAGGAAGCAATGCGGTGGGGAACCATGGTGCTTCTCCAAGCCATCGAAGAAGTTCGCCCTGATTGATTTCCTCTCCTTTAGCATCCACCACTTTTATGAGGGAGAGAAGTTTAACCTTAAGATTTCCCTCACCATTGAAGTAAATATCTTTCGCGGAAAACATTGGCACTTTCCCGAACCAAACAAAATTTGGCCTTTCGGTGGTGAAATACTCCTCCCCTTTTATTGTCATCCATTTTTGCCCTGGCTTAATCCTAAATTTTCCATCATGTATCAATCTCACATAACTTATATATGACTGATTTTCCTGCAGAGAATATCTGAAGTATCTCCTGACGGGCTCGGGAAGTTGCTCCAGTTGCTCTGAGGAATAGGTTTTATTTGAAATGTTTTGTGAGAGGGAAAAGAGGGTTTTCACATCCTTCTTCAACTGAGATTCCGTCGCCATTTCTCCAACGAACATTGCCACCATCAGGAGTATGGCGAGAAGGGCGAATACGATAATTATTTTGTTAAGCATGTGGGTGAAGCATAGCCGGTTGATAACTCTTCCGATTGTTAATTCCTATTTCTACATCGTTGCAGCCTTTCCTTCACTCCATTCAATTATTTTCTCAATAAGCACAGCCATGATTATAACTAAAATGATGGTCAAGGATAGACGTAACAGCATGAACTGAACTCCAAGAAATTGAAGTTCCACCATCTCCTGTGGTATTTTTATGCATGCCCATGCGGAGAGAAAAACAATAATGTTGGATATTTTGGCACCTTTTTTGAGAAGAACGGCGGCCATCGGGAAGGCAATATATAATGGCCCGGTTGGCAATGCACCAAGGATTATGGCAAGAAAGATGCCCCTCACCCCAGATGTTTTCCCAAGATATTTCATAATCATTTCGTTTGACACCCACACAGCAAAAAGACCCAGCAATATCATCACAGCCGGAAGTATAAACACCATTTCCACGAGGTAATCCCATACTGTATTGGTTACTGCCTCATTTTTATCCGGAAAAATTGTTAAGAGGATGATGGCAATTATTAGGATTATTCCCAACAAGATCCAGTCTCGTATCATCCCTCTTTTTTGTTTTTTCTTTAAGTCCTCCCTCACAGAATCACCCCCATAATAAGGGCAATGATAATCGCAATGACAAAACTTATTCCGTTCCGGAGAATTGCCATCTTCTTTCCAAGTTCCTTTATTTCCAGAGGCAATGTAATTGTTCCAATCATGGTTAAGGTGGTGATAAAGGCGGCTACTGCACTAACCGATGCTCCTTCCTCCAGAAGAGAAGCAGCTAAAGGGAAGGATAACAAAGCAGGGATGTGTAACACGGCACCCGCTGCTCCCACAATTAATACACCCGTCATCCCAGATTGCTCGCCCACAAATTTTGATATTTGATCGGGGGGAACAAATCCAAGAAGTAGGCCAATGATGATTATAATTATGAAAACCATGGGAAGCATTCTGATGAAGGATTTTCCGGCTATTTTGAGCGATTTTATTGCCTTTTTCCTGTCTTTGATAAATGCCATTAAAAGGGCAGCAACAGCTATAACATTGATAACAATCGCAGTCGCATTCATTTAACCACCTTATGTTTCTGTTCCAATAAATCGATTACAATTTTTTTTGTTTTGAGTTTCCATACCTTTTCTGGTGCGCCGCCTCTCTCGATATATCCAGCAATTTCTATGATGCCGGCACTTTTAAGCTCTGATAGATGGTAATATAATCCTGATTTTGTAAGTTTTTCACCTTTTTTGAGTAAATAGTTATAAATTTCTTCTGTGCTCTTTTTTCCATGTCCGATGTATTCTATGATCATCCATCTGGTGCGAAATCGGAGTGCTCGTAGATAATTACGGAATTTGAACCACTTTGGAGGAACATCTTTTGGCGGCCCATAACAGGGAGGATTTTCACACGTGATGATCACCACCTTTCCTGAAGAGAAGCCTCAATTCAGACAGAAGCATTTTGTAATTTAAGGTTAGATGGATAACAACCAATGCCATCATCAAAAAACCAGCAACAGTATGAAGCGTTGTAGCTCTCCCTTTTGGAGATAAAAAGAGTTTTATGCCTGTTAATGAGACTACCAAAAACATTATGCTCAGTAAGATAGAAACTACGCCTCTTAACTTAACTACCAATTGCTTTTTATTCTTCATATGCCATCACCCTTTTGCACTCGACGGTTTACAAAGGATATCTCCGTACATGGAAATCGCCATAATATTATAGTAATACACTATAATATTATAGTAATATATAAGAATTTTGGTTTAGAGAATGGCATGAAATGAAACACAAGCTTTGCAAGGATTATATATGCATATTCAATAATCCTTCATGTTCATAGTGGATGCGAAGGATTGCAAGGAAATTATTGCAGGAGACAATTCCATTCTAAAGGAGATACTCAGCCCATTAAGAGATGATATTGATGTGGGATATAGTCTGGCTCTTGCAAGAGTTGAGCCCGGGAAAACAACCCGCAAACATAGGCTGAAAACATCATCTGAAGTGTATGTTATTTTGCATGGAAAGGGACTCATGCATGTAGATGATGAAACGGCGGAGGTTAGAGAGGGACACATAATTTATATTCCCTCTGATGCAATTCAGAGAATAAAAAATACTGGCGACGAAGATTTGGTATTTCTTTGTATCGTCGAACCACCATGGAGAAGGGAAAAGGAGGAGATTCTTGAGTAATCCTTCGTTACTCCAACTCATGAAATACAAGCCCTGTAAGCAATTTTGGATCAAACCATGTTGACTTGGGAGGCATGTTTTTGTTGGCATCCGCCACAGCCTCCAGTTCATCTATGCCCGTCGGGTGGAGATAGAAAACGGCAGCATTGCCCTCCTCGTCCACCATTCTCTCATACTCCTCTCTGCTCACCTTACCGCCAACGAAGAAGATGTTGGGGTCCTTCCTTATGTCCTTTATTCCCAGGATGGGTTCTATTATCTTGTTCTGAAGAATGCTTACGTCCAAGCGTCCCACCACATCCTCCGGCACCTCCTTTGGCTTCAGACTCCACCATTTTTGCCCGTAATACATCTGGATTTCGTGCTTTTCTGGCTCTTTTATGGGTTGCAGCTCCTCCACATGAAAGTCATTTTTCAATACATCCAGAAAGTCATCTCTTTCTATTTTTCTTATGACTCTGTTGTAGGGGAGGATGCGCACCTCATCATCGCTGGCGGCAAAGACCATGACATACTTTGCTTCCTCACCACCATATTTTTTCCAGTAATGCCATGCCGCAGCGATGCGGTGATGGCCATCTGCAATGTAAAGAGGAATGGGAGCAAACATCTCTTTTATCCTCTCTATTTTTTCCCCATCGCTTATTTTCCAGAGGCGGTGCCTGTAGCCGTATTTTTCGAAATCAGCCACCGGCTCTTCTTTGCTCACCTCATCCATTATCGCCTTGATGGCGTCGTTTTTTCTGAATATTGTCCATACAACGCCCGTGTTTGCCTTCAATGTCTCAATATGCCTTATTCTGTCCTGCAATGGCTTTTCCCTCGTCTCCTCATGCTTCTTTATTTTCCCTGCCTCGTAATCCGCTAAGGATGCACCCAGAATAAAGCCGCGCTGCGTGAACTCGCCGCTCTCCTCATACAGATATATGGATGGCTCGTCCCTCACCATTTTTTCTTTAAATCTCTCAAATTCTCTCCTTGCCACCTCATATTTGTTCTCGCCTTCTGGAAGAATCATGTGAATGGCAGAGTCGGGGTTTTTCCTCAATTCCTCCGCCTCCTTCTCGCTTATAACATCATAGGGCTTTATGCAGAACTTTTCCGGTTCAACATGCCTTAAACCTTTGAACTCCTTAACATCCACCATGAAATGGCATGGAAAAAGAATATAAAAAATCTCTGCCGTAAAATCCCAAAATGTTTTTATTTCTCCTTCTCCTATCTTTAAGGAATGAGAAATCTTTACCTCTCTCTGGCCTTACTTGTACTGCTCGCCTCCATTTTTGCACCCACACCCCCGGGGCTTGAGAGGGATGGAACCATAATGCTCGGGATATTCCTTATGGCAGTTATACTATGGCTCACCGAAGCCATTCCGATGGCAGCCACCGGATTGCTTATCATTTTACTCCAGCCATTGCTGGGAGTGGAGAATGCTGATGAGGTTTTCTCCAGTTTTGGCAACAGCGCCGTGTTTTTTATCCTTGCTTCCTTTATGATCGCTGCTGCCATGGAGAAGCACGGCCTTCATAAAAGAATGGCCGCCCACATGCTGTCCTTCTTCGGCCACTCCCCCAGAACATTCATCTTTGCCGTGATGCTTACCGGTGCACTCCTCTCCTTCATAATGATAAGTCACGGCGTCGCCGCCCTCCTTTTGCCCATGCTCCTCCATGTGATGCTGGCGGTGAGGGCTGTGCCGAAGAAGAGTAATTTCGGTACGGCCACCATGCTTGCCCTTGCCTACGGAACAACAGTGGGGAGCTGGGGAACCCTGCTTGGAGGGGCGAGAAATCCTTTAACGCTTTCATTTCTTGAGGATATGGGATACAACCTCACCTTCCTGGACTGGATGAAAATGAGTATGCCAGTGGTGGCGGTGGTGCTGCCCCTGCTTGCCGTGGTGCTTGTCCTTCTTTACCCGCCGGAGAAAATTGAGATAGAGAGAGCGATTAGAGACATAAAGAGGGAGATTGAGGGAAGAAAAATATCCATGGAGGAGAAAACACTTTCCGCAATAATAATCTTCACAGTAATCCTGTGGTTTTTCTTCTCAGATTCCATAGGGATAGCGGTGATAGCCCTCCTTTCAGTGATGCTCCTCTTCCTCTTCAACCTCATGGAATGGGAGGATATGGAGAAGAGGGTGCAGTGGGGCATATTGCTTATCTACGGCGGGGCAATAACCATGGGAAAGGGAATGGAAAGTACAGGCGTTGCCCTGTGGATGGCAGGTGGCATAACAAACATATTTCACAGCCCCTACACCATCCTTTTCGGCATCATTCTACTCACCTTCATCCTGACAAACCTCATGAGCAACACGGCGGCGGTGGCGACAATGCTGCCAATCTCCATAGGAATAGCAAACAGTGCCGGCATCTCGCCCGTCACGGCGGCCATGGCAACGGCGCTGGCGGGAGGAACTGCCTTCCTTTTCGTCATAGCAACGCCGGGAATGGCCATAGCATACTCCTCGGAATACATTACCCAGAAGGATATGCTGAAGGCGGGCATGGTGGCAGGACTGCTGAGCATGATGACCATCTTCCTCTTTGCCGTATTTTACTGGGAGAGTCTTTATTAAAAGATGTTTCATCCCAAGAACCCTTTTTATCAAAAGTGTTTCATCCCAAGATAGTATTATCCATAAGGAAATATTTATATTCCTCACCTATATATTTTCAGATGGAAATATTCAGGAATCTGCTGTTGCCCATATCATCGGAGTTTTTCTCGGAGGATATGGTCAGGAGGGCCAGTGAGCTCTCAAAAATTTTTGGAAGCGAAATCCATGTTCTCTACATAGTGGAGGAGAAAACGCTGAAGAAGATGGAGGAGGTGCTGCAACCTTTCCTGACGGATGAGCAGAGGAAAAGGGTGGAGAAGGAGATAGAGAACATGATGAGCGGCATAGCAGAGATTGTTTTTGAGAGAGTTGAAAAAATGATTCCATCATTCACAAGGCATGTGAGGATGGGGGAATTTTCAGATGTTGTAAGAGATTTTGTGGATAGCCATGACGTATCCTGCATCATCATGGGTTTTGAAAAGGAGTGTTTTGTCCGCTATCGTTTGCTGGAAAGCCTTTCCATACCCATATGGGTGGAGAATGGCGATGGAAGCATAGTGGTGGGCGCCTGCTCCAATCTTGCACCAAATGTGAAGGTTCCATTGTTTACAATGGAACTTGCGGAGAAACTGGGGAGGGAGGCGCGTCTTCTTTACATAATAGATGTCACCGAAAAGGTGGAGGTGGACGAGCATGGAAACAAGATGGAGAGGAGTGTGGAGGAGTTGAGGAATGCTGCAGAGGATTTCAGGAGAAAATATGGAGAAAGGGCAAGGGTGGAGGTGGTGGAAGGGAGAATGGAGGAGGAGATAGTCAGATATGCAAGAAAAAATAATGCCCATGTCACCATAGTGGGAAGGGAAATGAAGAAGAGGGGCGTGCTCTCAAAGGAACTCAGAAAGGAAATGGTGGAGAAAATAAAAAACAGTATTCTTTTCCTTAATTAACTTTCAACCGTTATTATTCATCCATAAATTAAGTTTAATACAAAAATTTTTATGTAAGAAGAGTATATGCTTCCATGGACGATTTGTCGTCTCTAACATCCAGAGAACTTAAAGGAGAACTCAGAAAGGCAGAAGAGAAATATCGCCAGCTGTGCGACAAGAGAGATGAACTGAATCAGAAGGCAAAACTTCTGCGAGAAGAAAGAGATATGCTCAATGATGAAAAGAAGAAGCTCATCGAAGAGATGAAAAAGGCAAAGGAGGAAAGGGATCGCCTTGTCAAAATAATGAAGGAACATAAAAAGAGAAGGGCGGAGTATCAGCAGCAGGCAAAGGATCTCATAAAAAAGAAGAGAGAGCAGAGGGGCAGATACAGGGGCAACAGTTTATTTTTAAAGGCAGAGGAGCTGAAACTGGAAATAAGACGTCTCGAGTATGAACAGGAAACCGTACCCATGAAACCGAAGGAAGAGGAGAGGCTGATAAAGGAAATAAAGGAGAAAAAGAAAGAGTATGAAAGGCTGAAGGAGCAGCTGAAGGAGCAAAAGACGGTGGAGATAGACCTGGAAAATCTGGACAATGCCATAAATCAGCTTTTCGAGATGGCGGACAAGGAGCATGAGATGGTGGTGAAGTATTACAAGGAGAGCCAGGAATACCACAACAAGTTTCTCAAACTGGTGGACGAGATAGCCAAGTTGATAAATGAATCGAATCAGAAGCACAAGGAATATCTGGAGGTAAAAAAGAGGGCGGATGAATACCACCATAAGGCAATGGAACTCAGAGGAAAGATACTCGCCATAAGGAAGGAGAGGAAGGAAAGATACGAGAGAGCCATGAAGATGCTGGAGGACTTCAACATAAAGGCAAGGGCCTTCATGGATGAGGAAGAAATCGAGAAGTTCATAGAGGACAACATGGAAAAACTCAAAAAGGAAGGCAAGATAACCATTGGATTATAATGGGTGGATTTGCCGTAGTTGGCCTTCAATGGGGAGATGAAGGCAAGGGCAAGATTACCGACTATTTTGCAGAGAAGGCGGACTGCGTTGTGAGGTATCAGGGGGGCAACAATGCCGGCCATACCATAGTGGCTGGCGGGAAGGAGTATAAATTTCATCTCATGCCATCTGGCGTGGTTCAGGGAAAGAAGGTTGTTATAGGAAACGGCGTTGTGGTTGACCCCACTGTACTTATAGATGAGATTGAGGAACTTCGTAGCAACGGAATGGAGCCGGATTTGATGGTGAGCGACAGGGCCCATGTGATAATGCCATATCATAGAATGCTGGACGGTGCTGAAGAGAGTTTGCTCGGAAATAAAAAGGTGGGAACAACCAAGAGAGGCATAGGGCCTTGCTATTCCGACAAGGTGGCAAGGCATGGGATAAGGATGGGTGATTTGCTGGAGAGGGAAGCACTGGCTGAGAAAATGGAAAGGATAATGCCCATTCAGGACAAGATACTTGGCATATACGACATGAAGGTGGATCCGGAGGGGATAATGGAGGAATATCTCTCCTACGGGGAAAGATTGAGAAAATATGTGGACGACACCATATACTATCTCAACAGCATAATAGATGAAAAGGCTGTGCTTTTCGAGGGTGCCCAGGGGTTCCTGCTGGACATAGATTATGGAACATATCCCTACGTAACATCCTCCAATCCTGTGGCAGGCGGGATATGCACCGGCGCCGGGATAAGTCCGAAAAAAATAGAGAAAATTGTGGGGGTGAGCAAGGCATATACCACAAGAGTGGGAATGGGCCCCATGCCCACGGAAGAGAAGGGAGAGGTGGGAGATTATCTGGCAAAGAGGGGGCATGAGTTTGGCACCACAACCGGCAGAAAAAGGAGATGTGGATGGCTGGATATGGTGGCATTGAAATATGCCTGCATGGTGAATGGCGTGGACAGCATAGCCATAACAAAACTGGATGTGCTGGATGGACTGGAGGAGGTAAAGGTGTGCGTTGCCTATGAGTATGAAGGAAAAACCCTGGATAGGTTCCCCTCTTCCATAAAAATACTGGAGAAATGCAAGCCGGTGTATGAGACATTAGACGGCTGGGACGGCTCGAAGGGGGTTAGAGATTACACTGCCCTGCCTCCCAATGCAAGAAAATATGTGGAATATATTTCAGAAAAACTGGGTGTGGAGGTAGAGATAATATCCACAGGGCCGGCAAGAGAGGATACCATAGTTGCAGGCAGCTAAAGTCCTATTTTCTCCGCTATGCCCTTCATGGCTTCTAAGGAAAGCAAAAGAAATTCATCCAGCTCCATGCCTATTTTCTCACACTCCATTATTCTTCCCCTGTCCACCCTCCGGGCAAAGGATTTGTCCTTGAATTTGTTCTTCAACGTCTCCAGCCTCACCTCCTCCAGTTTTTTATTGGGCATCACCAGGGCGGCGGCAACTATTAAGCCGGAGGCGGCATCGCTTGCCCTTAAAGCAAAATCCATCCTGCTTTCCGGCATGAAGCCCGTCATCTCATTATGGGCCCTTATGGCGTGGAGAGCGTAATCTGGCAGCTTACCCTGAAGCATCTCGGCAGATTTCAGCCCGTGCTCCTCATGCCCGACCTTTCCATAATCTATGTCGTGGAGCAACCCCGCAAATTTCCACACCACCCTGTCCTCCCCAAATTTTTCAGCCATCCTTTCCATTATGGCCGCCACCGCCATCATATGCTTTCTCAGATTCTCATTTTCAACGCCCGCAAGAATTTCCATAGCTTCCTCTTCAGAGAGCATGGAAAGATATTGGCTGGCATTTAAAATCTTATTCCCGGGCAATCGAAACAATTTATATAGGAAAATTGATATTCTGATAGAATGAAGAGGGCAGCATTTGCATTTATTATGGTACTGGTTCTCATTTCACCCCTTATTCTGGAAAGTGTGGGAAAAGATAGCGGGCTTCCACCCCGCTTCAGCTGGAGAGATGTGAATGGCATAGATTACACCACGCCGGTGAAGAATCAGGCTCCCGCCCCCACATGCGAGGCATATGCACTTGTCGCCATTTTAGAAACAAAGATGCAGTACAAACTGGGAAAAATCTACAATCCTGACCTTTCGGAGGCGCATCTCTACTTCTACCCTGGTGGTACTGTAAAGGCTGGCTATGTGAACATAGTGGATGCCGCCAACTATCTTGTGGAGCATGGAGTGCCGGATGAAGGCTGCTTCCCAGACCCGCATCGCCCCTATGATTTTCCCTTTGAAAGCCTGCCCGGATGGGAGAACAGAACTGTAAAGATAACGGAATGGGGATGGGTGAACCACAGCCAGGAGGAAATCAAAAAGGCGCTCATAGAGCATGGCCCCCTCGCCGTATGCATGATTTTCTGGAGAGACTTTTATTATTACCGCGGAGGCATCTATCACCACAGATGGGGCAGGGTGGCAGGCGGGCATGTTGTGGCGATCATGGGCTATGATGATGAAGAGCAATGCTGGTTAATAAAGAACAGCTGGGGCAGCAGCTGGGGAGAAAACGGATGGGTAAGGATGGCATATGACGATCTCTGGATAGGGGAGTGGTATGGAAAGGGTACGGGAGTAATGTATCTTGGAGATGTCTATGGAAACCTTGAGCCGGATGTGCCCTACATCCAGATAACACAGCCCACCATATACCACACCTACATTAATGGGAAGGAGTTTCCTACCATATTCAGAAAAATCCCCTTCATACAGGAGGGAGCGCCCCGCATAATCGGAAATCTTGTGGTGAGGGTGGAGGCGAGCAACACATCAAAGGTGGAATTTTATATGGATGGGGAATTGAAATATACGGATTATGAGGAGCCATATGAATGGGAGCTGGAAGGTAGCAAAGGACTACATACACTGGAGGTATATGCCTATGGCAACAATGGAGCCGTATCTAAGGATGTTGTGGATGTTTTTATAGCGTAGTAAGATTTTCCAGGTGTGTAAATCTACCAGAGGATGTGAAATAACGGGATATCATTATAGGTTGAATGCCCATAACTCTATTTCTTTCACGTTTCTATTGCCCAACACATCATATGCCACTATCTTTATAGTGTGGGCATAACACGTTGTTTCATCCCACACCCACTCATATGGTGCATCTTCATCTGAAAACTTCAGCTCTTCATCAACATAAAATTCTACTTTCTGAATGGGCAATCCACATTTTACCTCTGCAGCCAGTGTAATTTTTCCTATCACTACGGTAATATTAAAAGGGAGTGGCAATATCTCGCGATTGTTTATATAAAGATAGCCTATTCGCGGATGTGTTACATTCACCTCAATATGATTGTTATAGATGACAAATGGAGTGTCTGATGTATCCTCATTTATATTTCCTGCTTCATCCTCTGCTACTATCCTTACCAAGTAATTCATACCATCTGGCACATTACTTGTGTTCCACATATATTCGCCATCGTTATCTTCATTTTCTACAATGAGATGCCATCTGCTTCCTCCATCATTGCTACAATAAATGTTGATACTCACATTGGTCAAATCTGTTGCGAGCCATCGAATATTTATTGTTCCTTCCGTAATCTCTCCACCATTCGGATAGAGTATCTTAACCTGTGGAGGTGATCTGTCTATCTTGAATGAAAACTTTTGGGTTGCCTCTATGTTTCCTGCTTTATCAACACTATAGTACTCAACTATGTGCGTTCCTTCCTCTAGTATATGGAGAGGTGCCTGGTACTCATGCCACTCTCCTTCATCCTTATGATAGGCAGTATATGCAATACCAGAACCATGATCATCTGCCAAAAATCCTATGAGAATACTATCATTATATACTGTGCTCATATTTTCACTATATGGGTGCCATCCCTCTCCATTTTCTCTTTTTATCCAGAGCGTTGTGTACGGGGGATAGAGGTCTATGAACAAATACTTTGATGCGGTGTCTGTTGCTCCATCATCATCGGTAACGATGAGTATGACTCTATGATCGCCCCCATCATAATAGACATGTGTTGGGTTCCGTTCATGGGAAATGCTCCCATCTCCAAAAACCCATGTCCAGTTAACTATATTACCGTCAATATCAAAAGAATTATCATGGAATATCACAGTCTGTTTATCCTTAAAATAGTATGTGAAATTTGCCACTGGAGGAATGTTTAAAACCGCTACGGTTTTTGAGATACTGGATTCGCCACCATCATTGTCCCTTACCCTCAAAGTTACATTGTATACTCCATTATCCGCATACTTATGTGATGGATTCTGTTGATATGAAACGGTTCCATCTCCAAAATTCCATGTCCAGTTAACGATGAAACCATCTGGATCCGTGGATGCATCAACAAAATGCAGTATATCTATAGTGGTTGGATTTAAAGGGGTATAAGTGAAATTTGCCACTGGAGGAACATTTGGAAGAAGTTCAAATTGATGAACTGCTGACTTGTTGATATTTCCTGCAATGTCCTCTGCCCATATAAAGTAATAATATTTGCCCGCCTGGAAATAGGTGGTATTATAATAATAGCTCCCTCCCAACATGCTCACATTTATTTTTGAACCATCGGGATAGGTAATATTGACCTTAACAACCCCCACGCCCACATTATCATACACTTCACAGGAAATATTAACATAATGACCCTCACGCTGAGGATTGGGATATGCCATTATGCCACTTATCTCTGGCTTATCATTGTCTGAGATGGTTACATCCTTTGTGCCGGTGTTGTTCCAGTTTCCGGACGTATCCACTGCAGAGATTATGTAATGGAGGGGATCGAGGGTATCTGCAACCGTGATGGTGTACTCGTAATAATTACCTGCAACATTGCTCATGCTGACATTTGTATGGCTTCCAGTGCCATACCAGTATTCCACATAAACACTTCCGACTGCAATGTTATCGGTTATGGTGGCATTGAATGTGAAGGAATCTCCTGTGGTGGCAGATGTGGGAGTGTTGTCGGTTATTTGGGGTAAGATACTTCCGGATAGAGACTCCCACCAGGGGTAGTAATCCACATAATCTGTTACATTGTCTCCTAAACCACCTGGATTATACAATCCACCTGATGAGGTATCATTTGAAGGGTCGTATGGTCCGCTCACATCCCCCCACCAGTTATGTTCGGCATTCACAGTAATTGTGGCAGTATTGTTAATGCCATAGCGTATATTTCCTGATATATTGCTGTAATGAATGTCTATTGTGGAGAAGGAGCCTATAACCACGATGCCATCCTTATTTGATGTTAATATGGAATGTAAAACCCTTACACCAGATGCATTAACCAAGAAAACCCCATATTCATTCGATTTGCATAATCCATACCAGATAACATTACTATTCGCCTCCTTGGTGTAAATGCCAGCAACGGTGTTACCAATGCATATGCTATTGGAAATATTATTGTTGCTGCTTGCCAAATCCACATAAACTCCATATTCGTTGTATGAACAGTTGTTATTGTAAAGATAATTATCATCAGCATTCTCCAGATATATGCCATATATGGTGTTTGATTCACATGTATTATTGGTTATGTTATTATTGGAAGATAACTTGAGGTGAATACCATAATGAGCATTATTGGAACAG
>JAGGZK010000063.1 GCA_021162065.1 Thermoplasmata archaeon | reverse complement strand
TGAGGCGATTAATCTGCGCCTCTATCCTCGCCCTCTCCACCAGAGCCCTGGCATCTGCCACCAGACCGGAGGTGGCACAACCTATGTGATCATCTATTTTGAATATCTTCTCTATGGAATCCGGCTCTATGAGACGGGATGTGATGCGCTTGTCCACCACAAGCACAACTCCATCCTTGAACTTGACACCCACCGTGGTTGTCCCTCTCTTCACCGCTTCCCTTGCATACTCCACCTGGAATAGTCTGCCGTCCGGGGAGAACACAGTGATTGCCCAGTCGTAGGCGGTGCGTGGAATCATAAGGCATGATATGGCAGCAGGTATTAATTTTTTTCTGAGAGGGCATCATTAAAAAGTGCAAAAAATTATAATCCCTGCTATGATACTGAATGTGCACCCCTTTGAACCATTCTTCAACCCTGAAAGCGTCGCCGTCATAGGCGCATCCCACACGGAGGGCAAAATAGGCAACATGGTGATGAAAAATATTGTGGAATCCGGCTACAGGGGGAGAATTTATCCGGTAAATCCCAAGGGCGGGAAAATCTTTGGCATTCCCGTGCTGGATGACATATCAAAAATTCCGGAGAGGGTTGATCTCGCCATCGTGGTTGTTCCGGCGAAGGTGGCCGAGAGCATAGTGGATGATGTGGCCGCCAAGGCGAAATACATCGTCGTCATCACCTCCGGCTTCTCTGAAGTGGGAAATGTGGAGGGGGAGAAAAAACTGCTTGAGGCAGCAAAAAAACATGCTGCGAGAATACTGGGACCGAATGTTTTTGGGATATATTCTGCAAGGGCACCCATCAACGCCACCTTTGGCCCGGGGGGAATAAGGAAGGGAAATATAGCGGTGATATCTCAATCCGGTGCCCTGGGCATAGCCATGATAGGAAGGGCAGCGGAGGAAAACATGGGACTCTCGGCGGTGGTGTCCATAGGCAACAAGGCGGATATCAACGAGGTGGAACTTCTTTCCTATCTCTTTAAAGATACCATGACAAAGGTGGTGTTTCTCTACATCGAGGGCATGGAGAATGGAAGGGAATTTCTGGAGGTGCTGAAGAGAAGGCCCAAGGAAAAGCATATAATCGTGCTGAAGGCAGGAAGGAGTAAGGCGGGAGCGAGAGCGGTGGCGAGTCACACCGGCTCGCTGGCGGGGAGCGATGCCATATTTGACGCCGCCATGAGGCAGGCAGGGGTTCTCAGGGCGGAGGGACTGGAAGATGGTTTGAACTGGGTCACCACCGTAGCCCTCTCTCCTCTTCCGAAGGGAAGGAACGTTGTTATAGTGACCAATGGCGGAGGACTTGGAGTGGTGGCTGCTGATGCCTGTGAGAAGTACGGGCTTCATCTCATGGATGATATGGAGGTGCTGAAGAAAACCTTCAGGGACGTGATGCCGGAGTTTGGCTCCTACAAGAATCCTGTTGATATCACAGGGCAGGCGGGAGGGGAGGAGTATAGAAAGGCGCTTGAGCGTGCCTTTAAAGAGCCGAGCATACATGCGGTGCTTGCCCTATACTGCGATAGAGGGGATAAGGAGTTGAATGACATAAAGGATGCGCTGATGGAGGTGCACAAAAAGTATGGCAACAAGCCCGCCCTCTATACACTCTTTGGAGGAGAGGGGGCAAGCAGCATCATAAAGGAGTTGCGAAGAGAAGGCATACCCGCCTTCAGCGAGGTGGAGGATGCCGTCTCCTCTCTCTATGCCCTTTACAAGGTGAGGGAAAAGAAGGAAGAGGGAGAGATGGATGAGGTGGAGATGGACGAGGAGAGGATAGGAAAAATCATTGGAGAGGTGGCAGAGGAAGGGAGGAAAAAACTTCTGAGCCATGAGGCAAAGGAGATTCTTCTTGCCGCAGGCGTGGATGTACCAAAATTCCATTTGGCCAAAACCCTGGAGGAGGCGATAAAGGCGGCCAGCGATATTGGTTATCCGGTTGCCATGAAGATTGTCTCGGAGGACATAGTCCATAAGACGGATGTGGGCGGAGTTGTGCTCAACGTGGGCAGCGAGGAGGAGGTGGCGGAGGCGTATGAGGCAATAATGGAGAGTTGCAGGAGAAACGCGCCGAAGGCGAGGATAAGGGGAATAGAGGTAATGGAGATGCTTCCCCAAGGTGTGGAAACCATCGTCGGCTCCACCACCGATGCCTCCTTTGGAAAGGTTGTCATGTTTGGCTTAGGCGGCATATATGTGGAGGTGATGAAGGATGTTGCCTTCAGGATTGCGCCGCTGCCGAGAAAGGAGATAAAAAGAATGATAAGGGAGATAGAATCATATCCTCTCCTTGCGGGGGTGAGGGGGGAAAGGAGGAAGGATATAGATGCCATAGTGGATGTGATATACAGGGTCGGACTCCTCGTGGATAAGTTTAAGGAGATAGAGGAGTTAGATATAAATCCCCTGATGGTATATGAAAGGGGTGCGAAGGTGGCTGATGCCAGAATGAGCATCGGGGTGAAAAAATGAAGAATATTTTAATTTCCGCACTGGATGAAAAATCGGGGAAGACGGTGGCGGCCTACGCCATCGCCTCCGCCTCCGGAAAAAGGTTCGGGTACATGAAACCCATGGGAAACAATGTGCTTTACAGGGATAAGAAGGTGATAGACCAGGATGCCGTTCTTTTTTCCAGTATAACCGGGGCATCTCCGGAGAAGATATGCATAGGGATGCATCATTCAAAAATACTCCATTTCCATAAGAATGCCCTAAATGAATTCATGAGGAGGTATGAGGAGCTATCGGCGGGAAAGGAGCTTTTCATAGTGGAGGGAGGGGAGTTCATCTGGAAGGGCGCATCCATAGGTTTAGATGCCTTTTCCATATCAGAGGCGATAAACGCGGAGGTAATCTTTGTCATTTCCGGCGATTACTATGAGATGCTGGATGAGGTGGAATACATAAAGAGGTTGCAGTCGAATCTGCCGGTAAAGGGCGTCATACTCAACAGGGTGGAGGAGGAAAAGGCGATGGAAATTAAGGAGGATGTTGAAAAGCATGGGATAAAATATCTGGGCTTTCTTCCCTTCATCAGAAAACTGGGCATAATGAAAGTTTCCTACATAGCAGACAAGATTTTCGGAAAGGTCGTTGCCGGCAGGGAGGGAATGGAAAAGGAGGTGGAGAACATTTTCATAGCAGCCCTCTCCGCATCGGAGATAAAGAGGCATCCGGATTTCGGAAAGGAAAGGCAGTTAATAATAACGGGAGGGGATAGAAGCGATGTGATCGCGGCATGCCTCAATGAGAGGACATCCGCCATGGTGCTCACCAACAATATAATCCCATCCGCCCCGCTTCTGGCGAGGGCCAACGAGATGGACATTCCATTGATCTCCGTAAGAGCCGACACCTACACGGTGGCCAGGATGGTGGAGGGGATAAAGCCTGTTATCATGCCCGAGGAAAGGGAAAAACTCCAGGAAATTGAGAAGGCGGCCGGAAATCTTCTCATGAAAGAGATAATGGCATAGCCTATCTTCCGCCTGCCCCTCCGCCGCCGAAGCCGCCGCCCGCCCCTATTCCGCCACCTCCACCGCTGGAGGAAGATGTGGTGGAGGCAAGGGTGTTGTTTGTGGAGGCAAAGGCGATGTAGATGTAGGGAAGCATGTCCACCTCTGGCACATTTATGTTGAGTTTCCTGAAGCGATTTGCCACCTTCTTTCCAACGCCGAGGGCGACGGCATAGACGAGCCATTCCTTCCATATGGATATGTCCTCGTCCGTGTATTTCTCGAGATGGGCCATGTCCAGGAGGAAGCGTTTGAAAGAATCCCATTCCATTTTTTCCTTGTAATAGTCGCGCTTCCATCTTCCGAACAGAGTGGAGGGAGCGGGAAGCATGGCTGCAAATTGTATGGAAAAGATGAGGGAATAGACGGTGGCATCCAGCAGCACCGGATATGCGCTACCCCGCAGAAGAAATGCTGCCAGGGAGGAGAGGAATATGAGAAGAGAAAGGGCAAAAAACTTCAGTATTATATATCTCCCGTTTACAACAAATCTGCTGCCATCCCTCACCCTTCTTATCCTTTCAAAATCCCTCTGTATTTTTGAGAGTTCATAACTTCTTCCTCTCATGGATTTTATGTATCTTTTGAGTTCCGCGGTGGAGAAAACGCCATCGAAGGAATATTTCTTTATGAAGTTGAACACATTTCTCTCATAGAAATCCATCCCTTCCTGCTCTTCCTTCACCCTTATTTCCACATCCTTTCCATCCACCCTCATCTCCAGAATACCCCTCATTTCCATATCCAGCAGGGTGGCATAGAAGCCATGCATGTCGAAAGTGGTGGCATCCCCCTTAAACAGTAGATTCACCTCCCATGGCTTTCTTCTCTTTGGCACGGTGCTCAGGTAGCGGGGCACAACGTATCTCTTCTCCCTCCCATGCACATAATAGATGCCGAAAATTATCAGGGGAAACAGGAAGGTAAGATATCTCATCATCGCAGAAAAGGCGGAGGCGACGGCATACTTCATATAATACGCCTCATTCTCTTCTTTCACCATCTCAGCAACGCCATCCATCCTCTCCAGAAAGCCGGGCGGAGGGGCGTTGAGAAGCATCTCCACCTCCAGAAGAGCATTTCTCGGGCTGCTCCCATGCAGGATGTATTTATCTCCCTCTTTTTTCACATCCATGGGGGGATGGGGATAGATTTTTCCTATGGTGCCCGAAGAATTGTCTATGATTATGGTGAAATCCCGGTAGGGAATGTGCCGGGAGGCAAGCTTTATGTTGATGTGGTATGTGCTGGCATCATAGTGCACAGGCGGGTAGAGAACATATCTGTATTCCACCCTGTAATTTCCGGGTTCATAGCCGGCGGGGTTGTAGCAGCCCGCCTCATTGAAAAACGCCCGCTCCCATATCTCATACTCATGGGAAGGAGCATAAACCTTTCCATAATAATCCTTGACATATGGAATGTAAGAGCAGTTTATGTCCAGAGCCTTAACATATGACTGCGAGAAATTCTGTCTGTATAGGAGGGGTGCATCCCATAGGCGGTAGAGCATGGTGTAGTTCCCCCTCACCGCATACTCGTAACTTTCTTCCAGCACCCCACCCGGCATAAAGGATGCAACATAGGTATCCACATATAAGTCACCTTCATATTTGTAGAAGTTTAGAATAACGCCCCCTCCAAATGCAATGGCAAGGGCTATGACGGAGAGTATGATTATCTGCAGCGGCTCCTTCAAACCTCCCACCCGGTGGATGGCTTTTCGAGTTCACCAAACTCCAGATAATCCATCTTTGTGAAGGAGAAGGAGGAGGCGATTATATTGGAGGGTATCACCTCCCTCATGGTGTTGTACTCCTGGACTATGTTGTTGTAGGTGTAGCGGTGGCGGGCAATCTCGTCCTCCACGCTTCTGATGGCATCCATGAGCTGCTTCACATTTTCTGATGTTTTCAACTCGGGATAGTTCTCTACAGCCACCCTTATGTCCCCAAGTATCCTCCTTATCTCCCCATCTATTTTTCCGATTTCCCGCGCATCTCCCTTCATTACACTGCTCCTCATCTCGGTTATTCTCTGCAACGTCTCCTTCTCAAACTTGGCGTAACTTTTGACGCTGTCCACCAGTTCGGAAATCATGTCCAGACGCTTCTTCATCGCCACCCTTATCTGGCCCAGTGTTGCCTCAGCCGCATTCTTCAACCTCTTGAACCTGTTGAAGGTTGAAAGGGTGTATAGCAGAAATAGCAGCACGATTACAAGAACCGCAATTGTTATTATCACCAGCATGGGGAATAATGGGGAAGGGCTTTTTAAGGATGTTGAAATTTTTAGGAGGCAATCAGAATGAAGGGCAGGAATGCCGCTGCCGCCCTTTACTCCATGATTTCCCCGATTCTGATTTTTTCATTCACATCCCCTGCAATCATATCATGCAGTTTCTCCAGCAGGGAAAGGGGTATTTTTGCAGTGCCTCCATGCCTCTCGATTTTTATCTCTGCAGGGATACTGCACAGCATGTTGTATATTCTACTGGCGAGAGGGCATTCATCAATGGCAACAAGAAAGAGGGATAGACCATGGAGAAATTTGAAGGGGTATATTCTGCACACCAGCGGCCGGTTCCCATATATGATACATCTTCCCTCCCGTAAAAAGGGGCAGGGAGCGGGAAGCACAGAGTTTTCATCCATTTTTAAGGAAATGCCCTTTTCCATCGCCAGTTTTTCTATCCTTTCTCTCTCGCCGGACAGCACCGTAACTCTTGAGCGACAGCACTCTCCGCAGCCATCGCATTCCAGCAAAGATGTTATCTCCTCGCACATCCGCATTACCTTCTCCACCAGTGCCTCCATCTCCGAAAAAAGTGGAGCAGAATGAAAATTTAAATTTTTTGGAAGGGAGGAGAAAGAAGAGATGAATGGCATGATGATGCAACACTTTTGCTTTCCTTTCATCCGTGTATAAAGGATGGCAGGGTGGCATAACATTCCTGTCCGCCGTTTCTCCTGCAAAAGTTATTTTAAAAAGATTAGCATATCTCTGCATGGATTTGTGCATCGTAGGCGGAGGGTATGTTGGTCTAACAACGGCGGTATGCTTCGCCGAATTGGGAAACAGGGTTAGAATAATAGATGTGGACGAGGAGAAGGTGGAGAAGATAAAGAAGGGCATCGCTCCCATATATGAGGAGGGTCTGCAGGAGATGATGGAGAGGAATATGCAACGCATCACAGCCCAGAGTCATTTTGATTTTGATGAAAGCATTGTCTTCATATGCGTGGGCACTCCATCCATGCCGGATGGAAGCATGGATTTGAGGTATGTGAAGGAAGCGGCGGAGAGCATAGGAAAAAATTTGAGGGAGGGAGGGCTGATAGTGATGAAGAGCACCGTCTTTCCCGGCACAACTGAAAACATAATAAAACCCATAATCAAGAAGCATGTCAGCAACTTCAGCATTGCCATGAACCCCGAATTTCTGAGGGAAGGCAAGGCCATACATGACTTCATGCATCCCGACAGGATTGTGATTGGCGTGGAGGATGAGAGGGGAGAAAAAACGCTGAGAAAACTTTATGAGCCCATAGAGGCGCCGCTGCTCGTAACAACACCATCGGAGGCGGAGATGATAAAGTATGCCAGCAATGCTTTTCTCGCCACCAAGATATCCTTTGCCAATGAAATCGGCAACATGTGCAAGATGCTTGGAATGGATGTATATAAGGTGATGGAAGGCGTTGCTATGGATCACCGCATCTCCCCACATTTTCTCAACGCCGGCATTGGCTTCGGTGGCTCATGCTTTCCAAAGGATCTGCGAGCCCTATATGCTGGCGGAAAGAAAATGGGCTATGAGATGGAGATGATAAGAGCGGTGCTGGATGTCAATGAAAGGCAGCCCTTGAGGGCGGTGGAGATACTGGAAAAGCATATGGAGGTTAAAGGCAAAACGATTGCCGTTTTAGGTCTTGCTTTCAAGGCGGAGACGGATGATGTAAGGGAGAGCAGGAGCATCCCCATCATTGAGGCGTTGAGGAAGAAGGGTGCCATAGTGAGGGCATATGATCCCATGGCCATGGACAACATGAAAAAAATATTCCCGGACATCCATTACTGCGGCAGCGTTGAGGAGGCATTGAAGGAGGCGGATGCCTGCATAATAGCCACCGACTGGAAGGAGTTTGAGAACATTGACTTCAGCGGCATGAGAAATAAACTCGTCATAGAGGGGAGGAGGGTGCTGAAGAATAAAGATGGCATAACATATGAGGGAGTGTGCTGGTGAACTTTAAATTTATATACCTTTCAATAATTTTTAATGATGGCGAAATGGATTGCTATCCCTGTTGTGATGGTACTCATAATGGGAGCATATGGCCATCCCATCGAGCCATCGCATCCTTCTGAAAAAAAGATGGATGGAGAGGAAATTATTTTCCAGGATGATTTCGATGACAACAGCAAAGATTACAGCAAATGGAGCGAGATATATACAGACGGAGAGTGGGAGGAAAGAAACGGGAGGGCAGAATTCAAACTCAATGAACCCGGATATGGAACAGCCTATGAAGGAATTGAAAGCACAGAATTTTCTGTCCTTTTAAATCCCATCACACCCCTCAACATAAGCTGGGATATAATTACAGATGTGGGGAGCACGGGATGGGCCGGAAGAATCTATCTGGAGGTAACGGATGGAACGAACTGGATATGGGCGATGTACCATCGCTACAGGGGGGCAACCATGTTCATGGATAGCAATGATGAGGAGGCAAAATATATAAATGAATACAAGCCGGAGGGCGAGTGGCATAATCTGATACAGATTTACAGCGATAGATATGTAATCCAGATGGGAGGGGACAGCACAGGGGAGATAAAAGATGGCATATTCTCACCAGGCGCAAAACTCAGAATACGACTCTATATTGCGGATAGCGGGAGTCAACCAGGGCTATATATGAAATGTGCCTTTGATAATATTCTTGTCACCTTTGAAAAACCGGAGGCTCCCATATCTTTAATATTCGGTAAAATAAGCAATCTCACCGCATATGAAAATGAAATGGTCACCTTCAATGCTGACTTTGTGGTCGCAATCCCCATCTTTCCTCCCTCATTTAACATGTATCATTCTGGAGAAAAGATGTTCATACTGGAACCAAAAAGGACGGGCGTAATAACTCTCCATTATATATTCGGGCTTTTTAAAGTGGGGATCGTGAACAAATAGAAATGTTTTATAATACAATCACAATTTCCAGGTGTGTTTATCTCCGTGGTAGTGGCTGTGAGAAATGAGGCCAGGCATATACGGAAGTGCATGGAGTCGCTGGTAAACCAGGATTATGAGAATTATGAAATCATAGTTGTGGATGGAATGAGCGACGATGGCACCTATGAAATTCTGAAGGAAATGCAGGAAAAATATGAGTTCAAACTTTTCAGAAATGAGAAAAGGAATGCGGCAGCGGGGAGAAATATAGGCATAGAGAAAGCCAAAGGAGATGTGATTGCCTTCATCGATGGCGATGCTGTCGCCTCCAGGGACTGGCTCTCCAGCATAGAAAAGGCGATGAGAAATAACGAGGTGGCGGGAGTGGGGGGTCCTGACATGCTTCCGGAAAATGCCCCCTTCATTGCAAGGGCCATCGGGTATGTGATGACATCCCCCATTGCCAGGGGAGGGCGCCTGAATCCGTCCACGCAGCACACCATGATGGAAAAGGAAAGATATGTGGGGCATATTCCAACATGCAACCTTGCCATAAGAAAGGAGATTTTTTATGAGGTGGGGCTCTTCGATGAATCCTTTGTCAAGGGGCAGGACCTGGAGTTAAATTACAGGATAACAAAGGCGGGGCACAAGCTGCTTTATTCCCCTTCCATAAGGGTGGTGCACCACAGAAAGGAAAATGTGAAAGACTTTGCCCGCCAGATATATAAATGGGCGAAGGCAAAGGTGGCAATAATAAGGAAACATGGAATGGACGGCATTATAAGCCATGTTTATTTATGGCCTGCCTATGCATTGCTCGGAGTCGTGACTCTGCTTCTTCTTTCCATGCTCTTCAATATGATGCATCTCTTCCTTCTACTTCTTTTTCTGGGAGGAGTGACATATTTCATGGCAATCCTTGTTGAATCAGCCCGTTTGACGGCGAGGTTTAACGAGAGAAAATTATTTTTATATTCCCTTCTATTATTACCGCTGGTGCATATTGCATACACCTATGGAGTAATGGTTGCATTGACACGGAGGAAAATATGGTGAGGAAAAAGGATCTAGGTATTGGATTTCATTATATAAATGGGGAACTTATAGTAAATTTAAATAAAATTTTTTTCCGAGATATTTATGAATCCAGTGATCTAGAGGTGGCAGTTGATGGATATTTGATACTAGAAAAGAATATAGAAGAAAGTCTTAAACAGGAAACATTGGAAAAAATTGCTTCCCTATACAAAAAAATGGGAATAAAATTTGTGGAGAGAATAAAAAGTGGCAGGTTCAACATTTTAGTTCATGACAAAAAAGATAAAAAATTTTTGTTGCCAACGATTATGTTGGCAGTTTACCTTTTTATTACAAAAACAAAGAGCCGGTTGAGTTTTCATCTAAAATATTGAATTTAGAAAATGGTGTAAGTTTTGAAGAAATTGACTGGTATAGTATTTCTCAATACTTAAAATATGCATTTATGTTGGATGACAGAACGCAATATAAACATATAAAATTATTACCCCCTCATTCCATTATGGAATTTAATTATGATAGAGAAGATATTAAAATTTATAGTTACATTCCAAAAAATGTAAAAACATCTTCAGATGTTGAGAAATTATTTAAGCAGGCATGTAGGAGGTTGCATTCAGATGAGATAGAATATTCACTTGGTTTGTCAGGAGGAATCGATTCTCGTTTTGTTTTGTATCACTGGCCAGATAAAGAGGAATTGTCTGTGCATACATATATACAGGAAAATCCAGATGAAGCAGCAAGAGAAGATTTAGAGATAGCCACCAATCTTGTATCTTTATTGGGCATAAATAATCATAAAATCTTGAAAAATAAAATAATGAATGTCAAAGAATTGGAAGAATACTTGATGAAATTTGACCCATTTGAGATTAGAAAAATGTACGTTTCAGAACAAGATAAATCACCAAAAGTTCGTATCACAGGAGATTTTGCCCCTATTATTTCGGGAGAATGGTTGTTATTGCGACATAAAAAATTTTTAAAAAGCATTCTTTTGGGGGTTAGAGTACCCTATGTTAAAAAAACAATATTGGATGCAGCAATTACAAGAATTCCTTCTGATGCAATCGAGAGATATTTTTCCCCATCTTTTAAACAGCATATAAATAATCTGCCTTTAGAAGAAGAAAAATATCATGTAGAGAATTATAATATATTTAATAGATGGAGAAAGTGGTTGGGGTTTAATAGAAGGTGCTTGCGCGATATAGAAATTGTATATCCTTTCTTAGATTATGATTTCATGTTCAGCTGTTTAAAAAGAAATGATAGAATGAATAATAAATTGTATTATTCCGTATGCAAAAAAATGCCCTATCCATATAACATCAAAGTCACCAGATATAAATATCCTCTTAATTATCCATATGCTATTCAATTCTGGAGCATGGTTTTAAAAGATATAAAGAGGAGTTTTAAACCTGGAAGAAGTCATACCGAAGAAATCAGTGGAGTGATTTCTATGAATAAAGATATTAAAAAATATATGCAAAATCATATAGAAAAATCCGGTATTATTAGCGATGTCGATGAACTGTCAAGCAATATTTCAGGAGGAAAGAAAGGACACTTTTTCTTTCTTGTCTTTATTGTGTCCTACTTTTTAAATAAAAAGGAGAAAAGGAATAATTATAATTGATTGTCATAGGAAGGAGAAAAATATGGTGAGAGGAAAAAGCAATTGAAATGATAGAAACGGCAATAAAATCCTCAAAGGAAGAAAGGGTGAGATAAATTAACATATTCTGCCTATCCTTTCAGAATATTCTCAATGTCTTTGAGATCATAAGTATACCCTTCTTGGCTTCTCCTCTTAAAAGATTTTGCAAAAACTGCATATTCTATTTTTCCCTTCCACGGAATTCCTTTGATATCCTTCATCCTCCTCACGATTTTTTCAGCATCAACGCCATCACTCCACTTACACTCACCAAGAAGTATGGAACCGTCGCTAAAAGCAATGATATCTACTTCCTCACCCCTTTTCCACCACTTACCTATTCTACCATATTCTGCAATTTCTGGAAAGATTTTCACTCTCAAAAGTTCTCTTATCAATCTCTCAAATTTGTATCCAAAGTACATATTTTTTTCCTTCTCAAATATATTTAGTGCGGTATCAATATTGCCCATCTCCAGCTCCCCTCTATGGGGATAAACAAACCTAAACCAGAAATCCATGAAGGAATCGGATATCTCGTATATTCCACCTCTTCTCTTACCATAAGGAATTATATGCTCCACAATGCCCGTTTCTCGAAGAGTATCAAAATTTTTACTAAGTTTGCCTCTGTCCATCCCTTTAACAAACAAAATTTTCCAAGAT
>JAGGZK010000043.1 GCA_021162065.1 Thermoplasmata archaeon | reverse complement strand
TATGACAGGATAAAGAATGATTACAACTTTTACTGGTATCCCACCATCTTCCTGGATGGTGGATACAGGGTTTTTCTTGATGCCAGCAGGGACGCTCTGGAGAAGGCAATAGAGGAGAGTATGGCGAGAGAGAGGCCAAACATAGATATGGAAGTGGAGGCAACATGGATTCAATGTCCGTGCCAGCATGGTCTGGATATAGAGGTGGACATAAGAAATAATGGAAGAGGTAACTACAACGGCATGCTCCGCGTGTATATTGCGGAGATAAATTCCAGATGGGATGATTACTCTGGCAACCAATACCATTTTGCCTTTCTGGAGTTTGCTCATATAGAGAACATCTCCATGGCTCCTGCCGAGTATAAAAAGGTGTACATCACCTGGGATCCTGAAGACCATTTTCTGGATATCATACTGGGAAGTTTCGATAATCTCGCCGTTTTTGCCGTGCTTTTCAACACCACAGCCCACACCCAATATGCCAACCCACCAGATAAAAATGCTTTCAATGCCTACTACGTTGATGCAATTGACATGGATATGTCCGATAATATCCCTCCCTCAGTGTCAATAGTATCCCCCAGGGATGGATATCTATATTTTCTGGACAGGGAAATAATGAAGATTGGAAAAACGGTGATTATAGGAAGGAAAACGGTGAAGGTGAATGCCTGGGATGAGGATGGTATAGAAAAGGTGGAGATATATGTGGATGGTATCCCGAAAAAGACCCTTACCAACGAGGATACATGGATATGGAAGGATATGGGAAATCATGCCCTGCTGGTGAAGGCCTATGATAAGAGAGACAACAATGCAATAGATATAGTAAATGCCTTCATAATGGCAGCATGAGTTTTCAAAGTGTGTAAATATGGATAAAGAGAAGTGCTCCACAAACTTTATATCTTTCCAAGGAATTAAACAGGGATAAAATGGTAGAATATGAAATTATAGAGGCAAAGGAAATCCCTTTTGGGAGAAATAATTTTATAGAGGTTGCAAGGAAAAGAGCCATAAGTGAAGAGGGAGAAAATGAGTTCATCTCCATCTCCAGAGGATATTACCTGGAAGATGGAACCAAGAAGTGGAAGGCATCCATAGCCCTTCCCAAAGAGCAGGATAAAAGAGAAGAGATTGCGGAACTCATAAAGAGTTTATGATTGCCTTAGGAATAGAAGGCACAGCCCATACCATCGGCATCGGGATTGTGGAAAAAGAAGGTGAGAGATGCAATGTTCTGGTAAATAAATCAAAGATGTACAGGCCAGAAAAGGGCGGAATACATCCCAGAGAGGCGGCCAACCATCACGCCCAGAGTTTTCCCCTTCTTTTACAGGAATCTCTAAAGGAAACCAGCATAGAAAGGGATGATATCCATCTCATTGCATTCTCCATGGGTCCCGGGTTAGGACCATGTCTGCGGACTGCCGCCACCGCCGCCAGGGCGCTGGCTTTAATGCTTGATGTTCCCATTATAGGGGTAAATCACTGCATAGCCCATCTTGAAATAGGGAGAGCGTTGACCGGTTGCCGCGATCCCGTGCTTCTGTATGTTTCCGGTGGCAACACACAGGTTATTGCATTCATGGAAGGAAAATACAGGGTGTTCGGGGAAACCTTAGACATAGGCTTAGGGAACTGCCTAGACAAATTCGGCAGAGAGCTGGGAATGCCGTTCCCGGCGGGGCCAAAAATAGAGGAAATGGCAAGGAATGGGAAAAAATATGTTGAGTTGCCGTACTCGGTTAAGGGAATGGATGTCTCCTTTTCCGGCATACTCACGGCATGCATAAATCAGATAGGGAAGGAAAGGGAAGAGGATTTATGCTATTCTCTCCAAGAAACAACCTTCAGCATGCTGGCGGAGGTAACGGAGAGGGCAATGGCCCATACGGAAAAGGAGGAAGTGCTGCTTGGAGGCGGGGTGGCATGCAACAGAAGATTGCAGGAAATGATAAAAACCATGGCCGAGGAAAGGGGCGGAAAATTCTTTGTTCCTCCCAATGAATTTCTGGTGGACAATGGCGCCATGATTGCCTGGACAGGCATCCTTATGCATGAGAGCGGATTGAAAATGAGCATCGAGGAAACGAAGGTGAGGCAAAATTACAGGACGGACGAGGTGGAGATAAAATGGAGATAATAAAAAGAGGGGCGGAGGCGGAGATATATCTTTCGGACTGGAGAGGGAGGAAGGTGGTGGTAAAAAGGAGAGTAAAAAAGGGTTACAGGATAAGAGAAATTGATGAAAAGATAAGGGAAGCGAGAACGAAAAGGGAGGCCATGCTCATGATTTCCGCCAGGAAAGCGGGAGTGAGTGTGCCAATCATATATGATTTAAAGATAAAGGACAAGGAGATTGTGATGCAGTATATCGAGGGAAAACGCATAAAGGATGTGATTAATGAGGAAGATGAGGAATGGCAGAGAAGGATATGCAGGGAGATGGGGAGAAGCATAGCAAATCTTCATAAAAATGGCATTATTCATGGAGACATAACCACATCAAACATGATATGGATGGGAGGAAAGCTTTATTTCATAGATTTTGGACTTGGGGAAAAAAGTGAAGAGATGGAAGATAGGGGTGTTGATCTTCACCTTCTCATGGAGGCATTTAAAGCAGCTCATAAAAATAAAAATCTTTTTGAATGGGTGATGGAGGCATATGAGGAAAATTTTGATAGAGGGGAAGAGGTAAGGAAAAAAATAGAAGAGATAAAAAGGAGAGGGAGATATATGAAAAAGGTGGGATAATGTTTTTCATAACCGGAAACAAACATAAATATGAGGAAGCAAAAATAATTGTGGGCAACGATATAGAAATGCTTTCCATTTCATATCCTGAGATACAGGCAGATACCCCAGAGGAAGTGGCAAGATATGGAATCGAATATCTGAAAGAAAGGATAGATGGAAATTTTTTTATCGAAGACTCAGGATTGTTCATAGAGGCACTGAATGGATTTCCGGGGGTTTATTCATCATATGTTTTCAGAACCATAGGCAACGAGGGCATACTGAAATTAATGGAAGGTGTGGAGAAAAGGAAGGCACAATTTGTTTCAGTAGTGGGATATTATGACGGAGATATCCACATCTTCAGGGGAGAAAGCAAGGGCGTTATTGCATATGAAATAAAGGGCAGTGAGGGTTTTGGATATGATCCAATATTCATCCCCGAGGGAGATAAGAGAACCTTTGGGGAGATGAAAAGGGAAGAGAAAAATCTATTTTCCCACAGAGGAAAAGCAATGAAAAAACTGAAGGAATATCTCGCAAGCAGAATCTAATTTTTCAATATTCTCTTTATTTCTCCCATCTCCCTTTCAATTTTTTCAAGTTTAGCCATGATTTCATCCCTTGCCATAATCACCATGCTCAATCTTTTTAAATCCCTGAAGGACATGCTTCTCCGGGGCAGGATGCCGTTCCTGGAAAGATTGCCTATAACCCTTTCCATCTCCTTCTCCTCCATCTTCGCCATCTCCGCCGCACCTTCAAAGCTCTCGGCCTTTGAGATGGCCTCAATCACCCTCCTCTCCTCCTCGCCCATTCTTATATAAGGAATAAATCCGTGTTCCTCCATAACCTCCTCCATGCATCTCTTCACCACGCTCTCCAGCTCCTCCGGCTCCATAAGAATATAGTCCTGGCTTATCTCCATTATCTCCACACCCAGCCGCTGCGCCGCCTCCAGGGCTGCATCGTCAATCTTCTTGCAGATAAGGAGCGGAGTATATCCGGCAAGGGTTGCATTTGCATATACCTGTCTCACTGCCGTTAAACCGGTTTTGCCAGATTTGACCTCCACTGCATATTTTTTCCCATCCTTCTCAGCCACTATGTCTATCTCCGCTATTTCCTCACCGCCCGACTCCATTTTATGGTTTGTGGCGATTATTCTGAAACCTCGTTGCTCAAGCATCCTTCTTGCTATCCTCTCAGCAGATATACCTCTAACACCACCCGTAAATACCACCCATTATTACAAATGCAGGAGAATAAAAGTTTTTTGAGTTTATTTTCTCTTGATGTACCAGATAATTAGAACTATGACTGCTGCCATCGCCACTGTCAGAACTACGAGATATACGCTAACATTTATTTCATCATTTTCATCCCCGGCATAAAAGTCCTCTATTTCTCCCTTTACAACCTGGGTGAGTACAGCATGGCTCTGGTTCCATTTAGTGCCATCCTCATCCCCGTAGCCCCTCACCCATATCTCAAAGGACGAGATGTTGCCGAGATCGCTCTCATTTATCCCCAGTTTATCCTTCTCCACATATACCACATTGTAGAATCTCCATTTTTCCCATGAACCATTTATCGGCATGAAAACGAGGGGTTCCTTACCGGAGATGTTGAGAGGACCAATGATAAAATTCCCATTGTAGTTGGTTGAGCCATTCTTGTATACTGTCAAAAAAACTATGCCACAGTGGTCAACATTTGGTGATGCCCTTCCTTCTGCCTCTATAACAATTTTTGCCATCTCTCCACTTTTCTCTATGGAAAAGTTTGCGTTCTCCACCGTAACCCATATACTGGTATCCGTTGGTGTTTCATCGGCGGGAGAATACGCAAGCACATGGGGAAATAAAAGAATGAGGGAGAGGAGGATTAGTCCGTATCCTTTCATCTCTCCACCTCAGCTGGGTATCTCTTCCTCGGACTGATACACATATACATCATTCCATTCCAGCTCCTCTATGTTGCCGACCCTGTCAACGCTGTAGAACTCTATCTCGTATTTTCCATATCCCCTCATCTCGTAGAGATGAAGTTCCTCTCCATGGTATTCCTTCCAGTCGAATATCGGGTCCCATTTTCCTGTTGCATCGTTCATCTTCCACATCCTGTAGTATGTATGGTTCACGCCGGAGGCGCCCGGTCTTGGGTAATCCACAGATTTGAGGGTTATATAGGTTTCCTTTGGTATGTAGTGAAGGATATACATATCCCACATGGAGACATTATACACTGTGCCATGGAACACTTTTCTGCTGTGGGGTGGCTCCGTGTCATTTATTACAGTTGTTGTCTCGTTATCCTCCACATAAAGTCCCTCGTCACATGTGGCATTTGCATAGTTTATCAGCACACCAAAGGATATCGCCTTTGCATACACATGTATCGTGGTGGTTCCTCCCGCAACCAAAGAGGGAATATTCCACAACAACATGTTTCCATTTCTGCTATCGGGGGATGGTTGAGCAGATATGTACTGCAAGCCCTCACCAAGCACGTCCTCCACAACAACATTGGTGGCGTCTCCATCACCTATATTTCTCACTGTTATGGTGTAATCGATGGTTCCTCCATAGGGTACGGGGTCCACATTGTCTTCCTTTAATATCTCAAGGAATGGGAAGGAAAGGGTCTCGGATGGATTAACTGCAGTGTATTCATCATCCTCCGCATATGCACCTTCATCGCATGTGGCATTCACAAAGTTATATAATGTGAGGGCAACATCGGTATCCTTAACGGTTGCAGTTATATTGAAGGAAATGCTATCTCCGGGCGAGAGAGAGGATATACTCCATGTAATATGATTACCAGATATTACACCTCCATCGGCATCGGTTATCACAAGCATTGTATTATCATATTCATCGGTAACAACAACATTTGTGGCATCGGCATTTCCATTATTGGAAAGAGTTATTGTATAAACAAGTTCTGAACCCGCGTCGATGGGGTCGGGAGAATCTGCCTTCGACAATGAAAGAATTGGCATAGCCACCACTTCCACAATTGCATCAGCCATATCCCCAACATTCTGATCACATGTGATTTCTACATGATTTATCAGTATAGTTCCATTGGGGGCATTGCCGTCCACAAGAAGAATAACTGTTATGGTGCCGGAAGAGCCAGGGGGAAGTGAGTTTATAAACCATGTATCCTCATCGATGGAGGGGGATGGAGATGATGACACAAAGGTTGTATATTCTGGATAGGTGTCCGTGATAATAATGTTGGTGAGTTCCACATCACCCGGATTGGAGTAGGTTATTGTATAGGTGATTTCTTCTCCTGCATCAACTGTGCCGGAAGAAGGTATTTTGTCTATGGAAATAGATGGATATTTCACTTGGGTACTCTCATTTGCCGTTCCATTTCCTGCATTTGATGATGTATATTCTACAGTATTATTCAGCATCGTTTCTCCCGCATCAAGGACTCTACCTGTAATGTTTATAACAATCTCCTCTCCGGATAAGATTGTTCCTATTGTCCATACATTGTCGGTTCCTGTATCTGGCAGAGGCGAGGATGAGATGAATTCGAAATTAATGTCATAGGTCTCAGTTATGGTGACATTATATGCTGGAGCATCTCCATCGTTTCTCACCACAACGATATAGTTCATTGTCTCTCCTACACCAACGGGATCCTTGCTATCCTCCTTTGTTATGGAAAGAGAAGGCGAGAAAACGGTTACATTAGTGGGATCGTCCGCCGGTGGCGTAGATGGGTCGTCTGTGGGTTTTTCGTTATCCCCAAAGTAAACCGTTCCCTGATTGGTTATTATGGTGCCGGATGTCACATCTCCTATTTTTACTCTGAAAGAAATAAATAGTGATTCTCCCACAGGTATTACACCATTCCACACTATGGAATTGTTTATTTCATCATAGGAGATAATTCCAAAGGATGAGGATGCTGAGTTTTCTACATATGTGGTATTTTCCGGTATGGGATCAACAAATTCATTTCCAACTCCATCGCTCACATTCAGTCCTCCGGTATTATTAATCCATATTCTATACTCCAGAATATCTCCGGGCATGAGGGGAGGACCATTTATGTCAACTGCAACCTTGGGATCGTAGATTTCATATGCAAGGACTGTAGTATCTGCTGTGCTTTCCCCATATTCTCCATCTATGGTGAAATTGGCTATGTTGTGGATTATGGTTCCATTTGAAATATCCTGATTTACAGTGGCATTTATGAATAAAAGTTTCCATCCTCCTGCAGGTATTGCAACATCGTTCCATACTATGGTATCGTAGTCATCAACACCTCCTGCACTGAAATTCAAAATCTGAATCAGAGTTTCCTCATAATCATCCACCACTTTCACACCAGTAGCCAAATCACCATTATTGGTTATGTTTATGACATAGTGAATCACCCCCCCGGCGGTCACGGGATCCGGGAAATCCGATTTATATATGGACAATTCGAGATCATTGACACCTGTTATTGTTATGTTGACTGTAGCCACGTTTGAAGTCATGCCATCATTGTCATCTATTGTATAGGTGAATGCATCATAGCCATTATAATTGGC
>JAGGZK010000007.1 GCA_021162065.1 Thermoplasmata archaeon | reverse complement strand
TTCAGTAGTGTAGCATGGTTGAAGTCATTATTTGGTTCTTCATTTGCCGATGCTATGCTCACTACCGGCAAAACTAACAACACGCTTATTGCCAATATTATTGCCTTCTTCATTTTCTTGCCTCCAAAAGCAAAACCAGAAGGGTTTTATATTTATTTCGCCCCTGAAGGGAGTAATTTGCTGGCGGATTTGGAAAAGGCGACTATTTTTTCCATCTCATTGTAATATCTGGCAGAATTTACAAGTGCTTCCAGCAGACCGAGAGGATTTGGAGAGCGAAATATCTCAGATGAAACTATTATACCATCGCATCCTATCTGAAAGAGGAAGGATACATCTGCGGGGGTAGCAATGGTAAGGGATGCGATGACAAAGGCGTCTTTCTTTTTCTCCTTTATATCCTTTATAAGCCCCACCACTTCATCCACTCTGCCAAACTCCGTTCGCACCGCCCTGGCGCCCTCCTCATATCTCCGCATCGCCTCCTCGGGTGTCTCCACCTTGCAGACAAAAGGAATGGAGAAGCTTTTCTTATCCATGTGCTCTATCTCATTTGGATTGCTCTCATCTATCATCGCCACCCCCAGACGTTCCAAAACCCTTGCTTCCACAAAATGCCCTACTCTGCAGCTTGCTATTACCGGAATGTCGAGAGCATCTGCTGCTTCCTCCACCAGCTCCAGGTCAAAATCACCAATGAAAACACCATGGGCGACCTTATTGACAGTGAGCGATTCCCTCATATCCTCTATTTCAACAATTATCCCCTTCTCTATAATATCAATCACATCCTCCATTGGGAATAAAGTGGTTGGTTTATAAAAACTTTAAGAAATTGTTGCTCAGGATTTCCTGAAGATATGTATGCCCTTTCTGTACCCCTGATAATGAAACATTTCTTCAAGGGCGTCCACCAGCCTTTTCCTCCAGTAGGGCGGCTTTTTTATGGAAAGAATGCCTCCATTCCTTATCACCCTGTGCATCTCCTTCATGACTTCATGGAAATAATCATCTATTTTGTGAACCACTCCAAACAGAAATGCAACATCCACACATTCATCCTGCATTCCCGTATCATGGGCGGGAGAGAGCACAGGTATGATGTTATTAAGTGAAAACCTCTCCATCTTTTCCCTCACCCTCTCTATGGAGAGCGGATGTATATCAAGGGCATATACCCTCCCATCTTCTCCCACAATCTCAGCAGCAGGAATGGTGAAAAAACCTGTTCCACATCCTATTTCTAAAACTCTCCTGCCCCTCTCCACCCCTGCATTTTTCACGACGTTATATGGGTTGACAAGCAGACGGCGGAGGGCATTATCGTGAATAAAAAACATGATTTTCATTGCCATATCTGGCTCGGGCATTCTTTTCATCGGCATTATATGCACAATGTATTAAAATTGATTTGCTCTGCTGAAGACGCATCTCAAAAGTTGCTCAATGGAAAACATGACAAATCTTTTTAAGAGATTGGTTTATTTAGTATTATGACAGATCTTGAAAAATTGATTGAAATCGCAATAAAATCGGAGATAGTTGCCGCGGAAAATTACAGAAAGGCGGCGGATATGATAAACATATATCTTCTGAAGGATAAATTCCGTTTTCTGGAGAAGGAAGAGATAGGCCACAGGAAAGCACTGGAAACTCTTTTCAAAAGAAAATTTCCCGACCGAGAGATTACGCTGCCAGATATCAGCAACATGCCCTTTCCCGAATTTGAGGTGAATGAGGAGATGGAGCTCCCCGAGATAATAGAAAAGGCGATGGAAGCGGAGAAATATGCAATGGATTTTTACAGAGAAATGGAAGGAAAGCTGGAGGGAGATGAGGAGAAGGCGATGGCCAGGTATCTGGCAAGCATGGAAGAAAGCCATTATCACCTTCTGAAAAGCGAGCTGGAGATAGTTCACAACTTTGAACTATATGACGAGATACACGCCATGATGCATGTGGGACCATAGAAAAAAGGATTTGTGATGGCCTTGTCCTTTCAGCATAAGAAATATAAGGGGAAAATAAATGTTGGATTGATGAAGGTTAGCATTGTACTCCCCACACTCAATGAGGAGGAGGGAATAGGAGATACCATAGATTCCTTAAGAAAAAAGGAGTTTGAAAGGAGAGGTTGGGAAATGGAAATACTGGTGGTGGACGGAAATTCAACGGACAGGACAAGAGATATTGCCAGGGAAAAGGGAGCGAAGGTGATAATAGAGCCGAGAAAGGGCTATGGAAGGGCATATAAAACGGGGCTTAAAGAGGCAGAGGGGGAGATAATAGTTACAGGCGATGCCGACGGCACATATCCCTTTGACGAGGCGCATGAATACATAGATATCCTCCTCAACGAAAATCTTGATTTTATAAACACCAACAGGTTTGCAGGCCTCACACATCGCTCCATGAGTTTCAAGCACTTTTTTGGAAACCTCATATTATCCCTCACACTCCGTCTCCTGTATGGAATAAAAATAAAGGATTCCCAGTCGGGAATGTGGGTTATAAGAAAGAGTGCCCTTTCAAAAATAAAACCGCTGGAGGAATTTCACGATGGAATGCCGTTCTCTGAGGAAATAAAGATAGAGATGTTCAGAAATAAAAAGATAAGGGCGAAGGAAATTCCCTCCCGCCTTTATGAGAGGAAGGGCATGGCAAAAATCCAGACATGGGGTGATGGCTGGGAAAATCTAAAATTTCTGATAAAGTACAGGTTGAGCGGATGAGCGATGTGTTTCTCGTTTTCTGGATTTTTATGCTTGGCGTATTGCTGGGCTTTATGGCGGGGATTGTGATTATATACAGACATGTGGCCGTGCCTCTCAAGAAAGAGAGAAAGGAACTGGAGGAGAAAAAGAGGAGCATGTCCACCCTCTACGGCAAGATAACGGAGCAGTTTGCCCCCTTCATGTTTTCCTATCCATACGATGCCAGAAGATTCAGATTCATTGGCTCGCCCATAGATGGCATTCAGTTTGAGGATGACAAAATAATATTTGTCGAATTCAAGGCAGCGGGAGGAAAGCTGACGGCAGAGCAAAAGAGGATAAAGAAATTGGTGGATGAGAAGAAGGTGGAATGGTTCAACTTTGAGATAAAATGGGAGTGAATCTAAAGCCGGTGGTAAAGGCGAGGCAGATTACCCTGCATGACCTGGCGGGCAAGATAATAGCCATCGATGCCTACAATGCCCTTCATCAATTTCTTTCCATAATACGCCAGAGGGACGGCACACCACTTAAAGATGGAATGGGGAGAGTAACGTCTCATCTCTCCGGCATATTTTACAGGACCGCCAACATGGTGGAGCAGAACATAAGACCCGTCTATGTCTTTGATGGAAAACCGCACCCATTGAAAATGAAAACCCTTCAGAAGAGAAAGGACATAAAGGTGGAGGCAGAGAAGGAGTGGAAAATCGCCCTGGAGAAGGGGGACATGGAAACTGCCTTCAAGAAGGCGCAGCAGACCAGCAGGGTGGACGAAGAAAAGGTAAAGGAGGCAAAAAGACTGCTGGATGCTCTTGGCATACCATATGTGGATGCCAGGCGCGAGGGGGAGGAGCAGGCGGCGTATATGAACCGCAAGGGAGATGTGAATGCCGTCTCATCCCAGGATTTTGATGCCCTTCTTTTTGGCGCCCCCCTGCTTGTGAGGAATGTCGCCATAACGGGCAGGAGAAAGATGCCAAATCGTCAGGTGTGGGTGGATGTATATCCTGAGGAAATATCGCTTGATGCAACGCTTGAGGAGAATGGGATAACAAGGGAGCAGCTGGTGGACATGGCAATAATGATAGGAACCGATTTCAATGAAGGGGTAAAGGGGATAGGGCCAAAGAAGGCATTGAATCTGATAAAGAAATACGGCAGCCTGGAGAAAATCATTGAGGCAGGGGAGGTGGATATGGATGCTGATTACAGGGAAGTGAGGGAAATATTTCTCTATCCCGAGGTAAATGAGGAATATGAGATAGAGTGGAGGGAGGCGGACAGGGTGGAGGTTATTAAAATTCTGTGCGATGAGCACCAGTTCAGCAGGGAGAGGGTGGAAAAGGCCATGGATAAATACATCAAATTTTCAAAAACCTTTAAACAGAGGAGCCTATTTGATTTTTAAATGATGAAGTATGTGGCGCTGGCTGCAGCCTCTCTGATGATATTCTCCCTTCTCTCCTACACCTTCTACAGCGATGTGAGGGCGCTGGAAAGAATAAAGGTGGAGATAAAGGACGTCACCATAAGGCAGATTTTACCGGACATGGTGCTGGGGATATCGATAAAATTCATAAATGAGGAGGGCAGGGAGATAAGGAATATGGAAGGAGACATTGATGTCTACATTCTTGATAAATGGGTTGGAAAACTGAATTTTTCAGGAGTAAACATAGATGGGCATTCCTATCAGGAAATTGAGATACCCCTCACCCTATACTACGAGCATCTTACAAAGAGCATTGTCCAGGCCATAAATGAAATGAATTTCAATCTAAGCATAAAGGGGATTATAAAGGGGAAAGTGCTCTTTGGTCTAGTAGATTATAAAGTGCCCGTGATGGCAAAATGGGAATGAGGGGAAGATTGCTAGCAAACTTTTATATAGGGAATATAAATGTTAATTGGTGGAGGAGATACTGAAACTCCTGGACGACCATTATATCCTCAAACTGGATGAAAGGGGTAACGTTGAGGAGATAATAAGTTTCTATGATGACGGCATATTCCATGAACCCTTCATAGAAATGGTGAGCGATGATGACAAAAAGAAGGCAGCAAAGATTTTTCTTGATGCCCTGGAAAATAACTATGGAAAGGGCATTATAAGATTGAGGAGAGGGGAGGAGTACAGCATCTTTGATGTTAAGATGGTGAAAAGTAACGACACTATCCTTCTTCTTGCCAGAGAAATCGGCAGAGAAAAGCCATCCTTCATTGCCGACCTGCTGGGAAATGTGGTGGAGGCCAGCGACGAATGGGAAGCGTTGTTGAATCAAAATCTCTTTGATGTTGTCGAGGGAAAGGAAAAGTTGCTGGCAGCAGTCAGAGAGGCGGTGGAGAAGGGAGAGTACGATGGAAATGCTTTCATAAACGAGAAGGAGGTAAGGTTCAGAATAAAGGCCACCACGCACCTTGAATTTTTTGTGGAGGAAGATATATACAGACTTCTGGAAAAAATAATGGATGCTGGAAATGCGAAGGAAATATTCAATAGCATTCAGGAAGCGATGCATATGGTGGCAGAGGATTTTTACATCCGCCTCTTTGACATGGAGGCAGGGACGAGGAAAGAAGCGATTTATCGTTATCCCATTCTCAGAAGAGGAGAGGTGGTGGGGGAAATACTGCTTTATGAGGATATGGATGAAAACGACCTCACCATGGTAAAGATGATTTCCTTTCTTTCTTCCAAAGCAACAGAGAGGATAAAGGAGGTATATAATATATTGAACGATTTTGCCTTCTACAAAATAGACGGGGAGGGGAACATCATATATGTGAATCCAAAATTTGAAAAATTGACAGGGTTCAGGGAAAATGAGGTGATGGGATTAAATCTCAGAGAGATTTCGGAGAGAGGAGATGATTTCTTCCGCCTACTTGAGAGGAAGGGGAAGGTTGAGAACTACATTTCCCGATGGAAGGGTAAAAAGGGGGGCATAATAGCCAGAGAGAGGGCATGGAAGATAAACGGGGAAACGCTGGTTATTATGGAAGATATTACCAGAGAAATGGAAAATGAAAGAGAAATCGAGTTCTACAACTCTCTTCTCCGCCATGACATATTCAACAAAAATGAGATTGCCCTGGGGTACATGGGTTTGATGGAGAAAACAAATCTCACCAAAAAGCAGAGAGATTTTCTGGACAAGATAAAGACCTCATTGAAGGAAGCGAATGAGCTGATAGAAAAGGTGAGAAAGGCGGAAACAATAAGAAAGATGGAGGGGAAAACAAAGCCGGTGAATATTGGAAAGGTGATAAACAGCATCTGCCAGAAATGGACAGATGAAGTAAGAAAGCAAGGCATAAACCTCTCGTGTCGGGCTGGCAATGTGAGTGTGGAGGCGGATGATTTTCTGGCGGAGATATTCAACAATCTTATAGAAAACTCGCTTCAGCATTCGGGATGCAAGAATATTGTGATTAAAGGCAGGAAAGAGGAGGATTTTTACGTTATCCAATATGAGGATGATGGTATAGGGATAGAGGAAAAATATCTGGATAGAATATTCGATGAGGGGTGGAAGATGAACAGCAGCGGCAGCGGTCTCGGGCTTTATATGGTGAAAAAATTGATGGTGAGATACGGTGGAAAAGTTGAGGCAGAAAGGGCTGAAAGTGGGGGGCTTAGGATCAATCTGTATTTCAAAATGGCAAGAAAAGGCAAAAAACAGGATATTCTAAAGATGAGGATTTAGTTTTTCTCTTCTTCCTCTTCCACTGGCGAAAGATTGTTGATTATTTCCTGTGCGTCCACAACGGTGAATTTTGGGTACATGTATGGATAGGTGGTGCATCTGAAGGTGGTGGCATATGCCTTTTCTCCCCTGCTAATCACTCCTGAAATTATGAAATTTTTCTCTCCATCACCAAGCTCCATTTTTCCCTCGGTGAATTCGTCAATGACGCCCTGCGCCTCTATCTTGCCGGTTGGCATCATCACTATTTCCAGATCAAATATGCATTCTCCGATTCTCTTATTGTCCTCTATAACATCACCGATGCCTACATGGAGTCCAAGGACTTCCATTATATCCTCCATGAGGTTAAATTCATTCCCTATATAAAAATTCTATTTTTGAGATACCAGTACACGGGGTAGGGGATGAATATGAGATAGAATACTATTCCTCCAGCGATGGCAAACATTATCTCAAAATTGGTGAGGGTATAGGCGAAAAAAAGGAGAGAAATAAAGGGAAGCACAACAATCACGTAGAGCAGGAATACGATGTCCATCATCCACTTTTTCATAAAAAGGAAAGGAAAAGGACATAAAAAGGGTTTCGATTGCCACATGGTGCTGTTAACTTTAGCATTGCAGCACCTCCTGCAATGCTAAAATGAAACGTTCATACTCATTGTCTATCTCTATTCCTCTGGAATAAAAAATAGGAGAGTTATTGGACAAACTTTGATGACTCCGTAT
>JAGGZK010000067.1 GCA_021162065.1 Thermoplasmata archaeon | reverse complement strand
TTCAGTAGTGTAGCATGGTTGAAGTCATTATTTGGTTCTTCATTTGCCGATGCTATGCTCACTACCGGCAAAACTAACAACACGCTTATTGCCAATATTATTGCCTTCTTCATTTTCTTGCCTCCAAGATAAAATGAAAGATAAGTTTATAAAGTTTTTTAAGATATTGCCCGCCTGCCTTGGCATGTGGCTTCATTATGCCCTGTGACAAGGCGAAAGATTTAAGAATAAAGGGTATATTTGGGGTAAAATGTTGAACGATCCTCTTGCAGATGCACTGTCGGCCATTAAGAATGCGGAACATGTCGGGAAGCGGGAGTGCGAGATAAAGCCCGCATCCAAAATAATCGGTAGAGTGTTGAAGGTCATGCAGGAGCATGGATACATAGAAGCCTTCGAATGGATTTACGATGGCAAGGGAGGCAAATATAAGGTCATGCTCAAGGGAAATATAAACGATTGCGGGGTTATAAAGCCGAGGCATCACATAAAGAAAAGAGAATTCGAAAAGTGGGAAGCAAGATATCTACCCGCCGAAAACTTCGGCCTCCTGGTGCTCAGCACCAACAAAGGGGTCATATCCCATTATGAGGCAAGAAAGGAAGGCATAGGCGGGAGATTACTGGCATACGTGTATTAGGTGCTTAGAATGATACCCGTTGTGAGAAAAGAGGTGGAAATCCCCGAGGGCGTTAAGGTAGAGGTAGAGCAGGGCAGAGTTGTTGTGGAGGGAGAAAAGGGCAGACTTGAGCGCACTCTTTATCATCCAAAAATAAAAGTGGAGAAGGAGGATAATAAGATAGTGGTGGAGTGCGAGTTCGCCAGAAAAAAGGAGGCGGCCCTTGTGGGCACCTTCGCCGCCCACATAAGAAATATGATAAAGGGGGTCACCGAAGGCTTCGTTTACAAAATGAAGATTGTTTACTCCCATTTTCCCATGAAGGTGAATGTGAAGGATAATGAAATCATCATAGAGAATTTTCTGGGAGAGAAGTTTCCCAGGAAGGCAAAGATATTCGGCGATGTGAAGGTGCAGGTAAAGGGTGACGAGGTAATCATAGAGGGAATAAACAGGGAAGAGGTGGGCCAGACAGCCGCCAATATAGAGTTCGCCACAAAGGTCAGGAACAGGGACATTAGAGTGTTCCAGGACGGAATATATATAGTGAGCAAGGGTGCATAGAATGGAGGAAGAGGAAGTTAAGATAGTGGAAGAGGGCAGAGCGCCTAAAATAAAGGCAAAGATAGATGAGAGGCTAAGAAAATTAATGGAGGAGAGGAGGAAAAAGCCCCGCTTCATACGCCAGCAGCTCTGGCAGTTCAAGAAGCTGGATGACAAGTGGCGCCGTCCGCGGGGGAGGCATTCAAAGCAGCGCCGCCATTACAAGTATCGCCCTCCTCTGCCGCGCATAGGATATGGCGCTCCCAAGGAAGTGAGAGGGCTTCATCCTTCCGGCTTCAGGGAGAGAATGGTCTACAATGTTAAGGATCTGGAGGGCATAGACGCGGAGAGGGAGGCAATAAGGATAGGTGGCACAGTCGGGAGAAAAAAGAGGGAGGAGATAATAGCGAAGGCGGATGAGATGGGTATTAGAGTTCTCAACAGGGTGTTGTAAATGGATCTGAAAAATCAGCGAAGGTTGGCAGCAGAAGTGCTGAAATGCGGTGAAAACCGGGTGTGGATGGACCCGGATAATCTTGAGGAGATTGAAAAGGCGGTGAAGAGAAAGGACATAAGAAATCTGATAAAGCAGGGAATCATAAAGGAAAAGAAGGTGAGAAGCAACTCCAGAGGGAGAATAAGGAAAAGAATGGCCCAGAAGGCCAAGGGAAGAAGAAAGGGGCACGGCTCGAGGAAGGGAAAGGCCACAGCGAGATTGCCCAGGAAGAGGGCATGGATAAAGACGATTCGCCCCATAAGGGCTTATCTGAGGGAATTGAGGGACAGCGGAAAAATAGACAGAAAAACTTACCGCCTCTATTACAGGCGTGCTAAGGGAGGACAGTTCAGGAGCAAGGCCCACGTTCGCCTGCATCTTGAAACAGAGGGATTGCTGAAGGTGGATAAAAATGAATAGGTTGCCCTTCAGGAGAAGAAGAGAGGGAAAGACGGATTACAGAAAAAGACTGGCTCTTCTTAAATCTGGAAAGCCCAGGGTTGTGGTGAGAAAATCAAATAAGAACATAAGGGTTCAGTTCGCAGTATATGAGAGGGAAGGAGATATAATAAAGGCTGCAGCCACCGGAAGCGATTTGAGAAAATATGAGTGGGATTACAGCCTCTCCAGCACCCCCGCAGCATATCTCACCGGACTGCTGGCGGGAAAAAGAGCCCTGAAAAGTGGCATAACGGAGGGAGTGCTGGACATCGGACTATATACGCCCGTGAGGGGGGCAAGGATATTCGCCGCCCTCAAGGGAGTGGTGGATGCAGGAGTAGAGGTGCCTCACAGCGAGGAGATACTTCCCTCTGAGGATCGCCTTTATGGAAAGCATATAAGCGAGGAAGTGGCGGAGAAGGTTGAAAAGGTTAAGAGCAAAATAGAGGAAGAATATGAATGAGGATTGGATACCAAAAACAAGGTTGGGTAAGCTCGTGCTGGAAGGCAAGATAACGTCCATGGGGCAGGCATTGAAGAGTGGACTTCCTCTCAGGGAAACAGAGATAGTGGACATGCTGCTGCCCGAACTGGAGGATGAGGTGCTCGATATAAACATGGTCCAGAGAATGACAGATAGCGGGAGAAGGACGAAGTTCAGGGCAGTGGTGGTTGTCGGCAACAAAAATGGCTATGTGGGCATAGGCCAGGCGAAGGACAGGGAAGTGGGAATGGCCATAAGAAAGGCGGTCGATCATGCCAAACTCAATATCATAGAGGTTCGCAGGGGATGCGGTTCCTGGGAATGCGGATGTGGAACCATGCATTCCCTTCCCTTCAAGGTGGTTGGAAAATGCGGCTCTGTTCGGGTCACCCTCAAACCGGCGCCCCGCGGCGTGGGGCTTGCCGTGGGTAATGTGGCGAAGGTGGTGCTCCGCCTTGCAGGCATAGAGGATGTGTGGGGATTCACCAAGGGACAGACCAGAACAACCATAAACTTTGCCAAGGCGGTGTATGACGCGCTGAAGAACACCAATGTTTATAAAACTCCGGAGGAACTGAAAAAGGAAGGCGGGGCAGCAGGTGTCGGAGGCGAAGCCGGAGAGCAGGTTGCTGAGGAAGTGGAGACGGTGGAAGCATGATGGCAGTGATTCAGATAAGGAGTGTTATAGGCGCAAATAGAGAGGTGAGGGATACACTTAAAATGCTCAATCTGGGAAAGGTCAACAGATGCACCATTATTCACGAAAATCCCAGTTATAAGGGAATGCTCCAGAAGGTTAAGGATTATGTCACATGGGGGGAGATAGATGAGGAAACCCTTGCCCTCCTCCTAAAAAGAGCAGGGGTGGAGAATGTGGAGGAGGCAGTGGAGAAAATCAAGGGAGGGGCGAAACTGAAGGAGATAGCAGATCCATACATAGGACTCCATCCACCCAGAAAGGGTTACAGAAGCATAAAGAAACCTTTCAATCTGGGAGGTTCAGCCGGTTATAGGGGAGATAAAATTAATGAACTCATAAGGAGGATGCTATGAGAGATAAAACCAAAAAATACAGGGGCCATAAAACCATGGGATATGGCGGGATGAAGAGGCACAGGGGGAAGGGACACAAGGGAGGCAAGGGAAGAGCAGGGGCAGGCAAGCACAAGCATCTGAAGCACGAGTGGGGAAGAAGAGGATTCACCAGGCATGGCGTTGTGAAGGAAATAAAAACAATAAACGTGGAGGATTTGAATAAATTTGAGGGCGAGGTCAATCTCACGGAGATGGGGTATGACAAACTCCTGGGTTCAGGTTCATTGAACAAGCCCTTGAAGATTGTGGTGAAGGAGGCCACTGAGAGGGCTGTTGAGAAGGTGAAAGAAGCAGGCGGAGAAATAATAACGGGATAATATGGCTGAAGAAAAGAAAAGCAAACTGTACCTATTCCAGCCCGTGGTGGAGAGATGGCCCGCCATAAAGAAGCCGAAGGGTCATGTCCCCTTCAAAACCAAGCTGCTATGGACGGGAACCATCCTGGTGCTGTACTACATACTGACCCAGATTCTGATTTACGGGCTGAATCCTGACAGCATCGACATGTTCGCCGGCTTCCGCGCCATATTCGCGGGGGCAAGCGGAAGCATAGTGCATCTGGGTATAGGGCCCATTGTGACGGCCTCCATCATACTCCAGCTTTTCGTGGGCGCCAAACTCATCAACTTGGATTTGCAGAACGATGAGGATAGAGCCCTATATCAGGGATTCCAGAAGGTGCTGGTGGCGGTGATGATTCTTGTGGAGGCGGTGCCGCAGGTTTTCGGTTATCTCACCCCCAGCGATGGACTTGTTGACATGCTTGGCTCTGGAGGGGCGAGAGCCATAATAATTCTTCAGCTTTTCGTGGGAGGCATGATTGTCTTCTGGATGGACGAGGTGATATCCAAGTGGGGTATTGGCTCCGGCGTATCATTATTCATTGCCGCCGGTGTTTCCAACGCCATTGTCACCGGACTGTTCAGCTGGCTGCCCTCCAACACCTCCCTTCCATTAGGAGTCGATAATCCGCCAGCTGGGACAATCCCCAAAACCATTTATCTGACGACTCACATGTCTCTGGGAGAACTGGTCAATGCGGGTGGTTTCGAGAAGATATTTGTCTCACCCCCCAATCCGATTGTGGCGCTTCTGGGAACCATAGTGATATTCCTTTTCGTGGTCTATGCCGAATCATCTAGGGTGGAGTTGCCTCTGGCTCATGGAAGGGTGAGGGGTGCAAGGGGAAGATATCCTCTCCGTTTAATGTATGCGTCCAACATTCCCGTCATATTGATGTCCGCCCTCATGGCAAACATAAACATGTTTGGCTTGCTGCTTTACACCCGCCTTAGCAATCTGCCAGTAATAGGAGGGGCGTGGTGGATAGGAAAATATCTCCCCGGCTCAACCCAGCCGGTGGCGGGAGGGCTATGGTATTTAACAAGGCCCAACGGTCTCTACTCCTGGTTCTTCCCCCTCATTGACCCGAGATACAGGACATATCTTCAGGGGCACGAACCATGGCAGATGGGGATCCGCCTTATCATATATACCACCATATTCCTTATCGGCTGTGTTTTCTTCGGCAAATTCTGGATAGAAACGACGAACATGGGGCCGGAGGCGGTGGCGAGGCAGATACAGAGTTCCGGCATGCAGATACCCGGATTCAGAAGAGATCCGAGGATACTGAAGAAGGTGCTGGAGCGATACATACCTGCCCTTACCATTCTTAGCTCTCTCATCGTTGGCCTTCTCGCCGTTTTTGCCAATATGATAGGGACAGTGGGAAACACATCGGGAACAGGATTGCTGCTTACCGTGGGTATAGTCATTCGCCTCTATGAGGACATAGCCAAGGAGCAGGCCATGGAGATGCATCCTGTGCTAAGAAAGTTCCTCGGGGTGGAATGATGAAGGTTGTGGTGGCAGGCATACCGGGAGCAGGTAAAACAACGGTTCTCAATGAAGCGCTGAAAATTAAAAGCATGGATGTCATTAACTACGGCGATGTCATGTTTGAAATGGCGAAGCAGGATGGCATAAAGGACAGGGACGAGATGCGCAAAATGCCCCAGGAGAAGCAGCGGGAGTGGCAGATAAGTGCGGCGGAAAAGATAGGAGAAATGGATAATATAATAATAGACACGCACAGCACCATAAAGACGCCCTACGGCTACCTTCCGGGGCTGCCATACCATATACTCCAGATAATAAAGCCAGACAGAATTATTCTGGTGGAGGCAAGGGCGGAGGAGATTCTGGCAAGAAGGAAAAAGGATGAGGGAGTAAGGCAAAGAGATGCGGAGAGCGTTGAGGAGATAGAGACGCATCAGATGATGAACCGTATGGCAGCCATGAGTTATGCCGTTCTGACGGGAGCGACGGTAAAAATAGTGCACAACAGGCAGGGAAAACTGGAAGAGGCGGCGCAGGAAATAGCAAGAGTCCTTCAATGATTTTTATTTTTAATCGACAACAATTTTTCAAAAACCATACCCCAAACTAACAGTGCGAGCCGGGGCTCTTTTTCGCCAGCAAAATCAATCAAATACTTCCCGGCAATCCTTGCATACTGCAACGTTAACATTGAGGAAATCCCTTATTATGCGGGAGACCTCATCTATCTCCATATCAATATCCATTTCTTCCCCTCCCATCCTATGGGTAAAAATATTAATGGTCTTATTATATAATAGTTTTTCTAAATTTTTTATTTCAAACATTTAGGCATCAGAGTTTCACCCAATTCCAAATATTTATAAACTCGTGAGTATTGAAAAAGTATGAAGGGGAAAATAATGGTTTTTGTGGCTGCTGCGCTTCTTCTCATGCCACTGATGCCCTTTGTCAATAAAACATCTGCGGATGAGGAAAAATGCACCATGGAGATATATGACGTCTTTGGAAACAAAATTGAGGAGAGAGAAGTAAGTGCATCCCTCCTTCGCTCTCTTGAGGAGCGTCTGGCAAGAGGAGATGAGAGTGTAATAAAGGACATGGGGATAAAATGGGATTTCGGTTTTTCCAACTGGATTATAAGTTATGGAAAGGGCAAGGTTTACATTCCTCTCTCCAGAGAGAGGAGTTTTCTCCGCTTCCTTCTAAGACCCATATTCTTCGAGTATCAGAAAGGCTTCACTCTGGTGAAATTCGGGGCCAACTATGCATGGAAGGGCAAAAGCGTTGGAGATTACGGAATGATGCTCAGAAATCAGGCAGGAGTGATGGTGGGCTTTGTTGGTCTGCACATAAGAATAAGGCATCCACTTGAGCCAGATACACATCTCTTCATAGGCACAACGCTTCTCCTGGCGGGAAGGGATAAGATACTATAAAACTCTCCTGGCAAAGGTGAGAAAGCCTGTATGCAGTATCCCGCTGGGCTCCGGATGAGTATAGCCAAACCCGCTCTTCCACACCCTCTGGATGACCTCCAGAGTTGAATGTATGTGCATCCCTTCCTTTTCCATCTCCTTCCTTGCCATAATCTGCGCCTCTATATGAGGGGAATATATCACGAGCCATCCCCCTGGCTTCAGCCTTTTCCGTGCTTTACCCACCAATTCATGGGAATTTTTCATGTCGAAGGTTATCAAATCCAGATTCCTCTCCCTGAAATTCCTCACATCCTGGTTCTTTATTCTCACAACCATCTCCAGTCCGCACCTCTCTATATTCCTCTTCGCAATCCTGTAAAAGTCCTCTCTTTTCTCATATGTATACACCCTCCCCCTTCCTCCCACAACATTCCCCAGGAATATGGCAAGGAAACCGGAGCCGGAGCCGGCATCCAGGCACCGCCATCCTTTAGTTGCGCCGGTAATCGCCACTATCTGCGCCGCATCCTTGGGCATGACTATCTGCGCTCCCCTCCTCAGCTTCTTCATGATATCTGCCAGAGTGGGCTCCACCAGCACATACTTCTCTCCTCCAACCTCCACCACATCCCCATACTCCACTTCTCTCAAATCCACCTTTCCCACAGATGTGGTATGAACCTTCCCTCTTTTCAGCAGCATTGATTTATTTCTGCCCAGCAGCAACATGAATTCGTGCATATTTCTCTGCCTCCTTAACGGCCCTTTCAAATTCCCTTTCATTAAGAGGACGGGGGTAATTATATATTTTTGTCACCCTCTCATTGTAGAAGGGGCGATTGCAGTGGGGACAGCCAGAGGTGAGAAATGCATTTCCATCAATGCTTTTCACATTCATTTCCCTCAATCTGCCAGCATCGTCGAAGAAAAATTCTCCACCCCCATGAAATATGGCATATCTCGCCACCTGCATTGCCCTGTATCTGGTAAGTTCAACCCTGTTTTCTTTGCCAACGAAAAGGGCGAAGAGGGCGATATCTATACCCTTTTCCTTCATCCCCTCCATAAGATTTATGGCCTCCTCATCACTTTCCCCCAGCCCTATTATGAGGTGACACGTCGCCCTTCCAAAAATTTCCTTTGCATTGCGAAGAGTTTCCATATACGCATCCCATGATGGCACTCCTTTCTTCCATTTTTTAAATATCTCCGGAGTGGCGCAATCCAGACCCACGCCAACCCTTTCCACTCCCGCCTCCTTGAGTGCTTTCAGCTCCTCCCTGCTGAGGGCGGAGATGGATGCAGAGATGGGTTTAATGCCCTTTAGCATCTCCACCACCTCCACAAGCATCTTCGCATACCCTTCGCCATATGGCGACTGTATGCATATTCTTTTTGCATCACTTTTGTTTATCCCCACCACCACCTCATCAATGGGAAATTCGGGCCATTCCACCCTGGAGAGACGGCCGGATGCGTGGGTGCAATACGCGCATCTCCCGCTGCACTCCCCCGGAAGCATGAAATAGAGGGTCGTTGGCACCGCATCTATCCTGTATTTTTTTATATGAAGGAGAGAAGCGGTGGCGGTTGAAACCCTAAGATTCATCGTAGCCCCTCCTTCCAACCATGGGAACAAAGGCACATCCCACCACCTTCCTCTTTTTTATCCCATCTCCCTTCTCCACAAGCCACAGCTCTCCATATATCCTTCCCACAGGAATTAATAATCGGCCACCTTTGTCGAGTTGCTCTATAAGTGGCGAGGGTATGGAAGGGGCGGAACATGTGGCATATATGTGGGTGTAGGGGGCATGCTCCGGCAGTCCCTCCGAGCCGTCTCCAACTATTACCTCAACATTCTTTATCCCCAGTCTTTTGAAATTCTCTTTTGCCTTCTCTGCCAGCTCCCTTACTCTTTCCATAGTATACACCATGCCCTTATCTGCTATGGTGGCGGCAAGGGCGGCATGGTAGCCAGTGCCGGTGCCTATCTCCAGGATTTTGCTGTCCTCCTTTAACTTCAGTTCTTCCAGCATCAGCGCAACCATATGGGGGGCGGAGATGGTCTGGCCATGTCCGATCTCAAGGGGCATATCCGCATACGCATATTTCCTTTCTCTCTCCGGAACAAAAATCTCTCTGGGAATCTTCCTCATGGCCTCAATGACCCTCTCACTCCTGAGATATCCTTCCCTCTGCAATTTCTCCAGCAGCCTCTCCTTTTCCACAATATGAAAGAAAAAGGCAATAAAAGATGTTTTCCATCACAAAAATAAAAAAGTGGGGGGAGAGGTCAGCTCACGCCCAGAACCATGGGTCCGAGCACGAAGCCGCTGGCCGTTGCCGTTGTTCCTCCTGCATTCACTGTTATTGTTGTGGGCCCTATACCGAAGACCAGACCAGGTCCAACTGTCTCGCTTGCTCCCGGTTCGAGAGATGCTA
>JAGGZK010000047.1 GCA_021162065.1 Thermoplasmata archaeon | reverse complement strand
GAGAAACAGCCCAAGCAATATAGCAGGTGTAACAGACACAACCATGAATTTTGAATATATTGTTGTATTACAAAAGGAGAAATAAAGTATGCGACCGGCTTCGCCTAACAGCGAACATGCGGCTACGCTTCACTTCGCCCAAATTTCCTTATGGGAAACTTCGTATGTCCGCCAGACATTAATAATAATTGATCTTTCCTAACAGAAGATTTATAAACACGCCAAAACATAAATGATGTGGTGATGAATCACGGCAGGAACTGAGGAAGATGTTGTTTTGACTTCCGATGAAGAGTATCTGTTGAATATTGCAAAAAGGGAGTATAATGAGGGAAAAACCATCAGAGTGGGTGATGCAAAGAGGGATTTGTTGTGATTTATGAAATTCATTTGAGCGGTTCTGCATATGATTTCCTCAAAAATTCCGCACTTGAAAAGAAAATATTAAAATCATGGGCGAGATAGTATCAAGATGAAGAGAGACATGAAAAACAAAATCTGGATTAATGGGTTTTTGGGATTTCTGGGATTCCTTGGTTTTCAAGCATTTATTTTGCATAATCCATGGCAGTTATTTTTCCTCTGCTTTTTCGGATTCTTTGCTCATTTTAAATATCTCAAAAAAGATCTAAAATATTTAGGTTTACTCGGTGTGATTGGATTAATCGTGGCGATACTTGGAGTTATGGGCATAATAAAGGTGTAAGAATCTAAAAATGGGCCCGCCGAGATTTGAACTCGGGTCAATGGCTCCCGAAGCCACAAGGATGCCAAGCTACCCCACGGGCCCATTATCACTGGTAATGTTATCCATGATTTTATTTTTTGTGGCTATGCGGCGGGCATAAAATATGGATATGATACCTCCAATCATCGCGGGGATGAAAATGGTTATGAAATATCCGGTGAGGGAGAGGGCCACCGCCTTCTCCTTGGCTACGCCGTAAATGGAGAGGATGCTTATTAGCGCCCCCTCTCTCGTTCCAAATCCGCTTATGGTTATGGGTATCATGCCTATTAGGGAGGATATGGGATATATGAGGATGAAATGGATGTACGGTATGGAGAGGGAGAGGGATATCGCCACCATATATATCTGGGTGAAAAAGAGGATATAGCTGAATATCTCAACGACAAGGGGTTTCAGAAGTTTTTTCAGGGGAGGAATGCTCTCATAGAAGTAATCGAACTCCTTCGCCAGATACTCCTTAAGACGGGAGGGAATGAGGTAGCGATAGGCGAGCGAGAATATCTTCCTGCTCCTGTTCTTCTCCATGAAAAAGATGGCAACCCCGAGGAGAAAAATGAAGAAACCTGCTATTATGGCAAAGAGGAGGGGAAATCTGTTGAGCAGCAGCAGGGAGCCAAAAATGGAAAGTATGAAAAGGGAGAAGAACTCAATGAGCTGATCTATTATGACATTGGATGCGCACTTTCCCAGGGCAGCCCCGCTCTCCTCTTTCAGATAGAAGATTCTTATCCAGTCCCCCAGCCAGAGGGGGGTGACGGTGCCGTAGAAAAGGCCCACAAGATTTATGCCGATTAAAGGAAAAAATTTGACATGTATTCCCTGCATCTCCGCCACCATTTTCCATTTGTAGGTGCTTATGAATATTCTCGGCACGAATATGAAAAAGGAGGCAATAAGAAGGAAGATATTCATGCTTTCAAGCGCAGAGTATAGATTCTCTATGCCAACATCATGGATAATGTAGATGAAAAGCAGAATGCCTATCAGGGGAAGGAGAGATTTGAGTTTACTGATTTTCTCCCATGAAAGCATCCTTGAGATATCTCTTTTCCTGTTATAAAGTTTCCCGGTTATGGAAGCATTCGATATTTTAAAATATCGCGCTTCATTAACCTTCCATGCTGGTGATATTCGATAACCACATGCATCTCAGCGAGAGGGGCTACTACATAAAGGCGGTGGAGGAGTTCAAAAGATATGGAGGCACGCATCTCAACTTCTGCCCATATACAGATGTGGCACGTATCATGAGGGAAAAGAGTTACAACGGCATATATGAGGATGCTTTAAAACTGGCGAGGAATGCTGAGGAGAAGACGGGGGTGAAAATTTTTCTTACCGTCGGCCCCTACCCCATAGATTACATAAAGATGAGGGAAAAATTGGGGAGGGAGAAGGCAATGGAGCTGATGAAGAAGGGCATGGAGGAGGCAAGGGATTTCTGCATGGAGGGCAAGGCAATAGCCATAGGGGAGATAGGAAGACCGCATTTTAAGGTGGAGGAAAGCATATGGGAGGAAAGCAATGAGATAATGCTTTACGGAATGGAGATGGCGAAGGAGGCGGATGTGCCCGTTGTCCTCCACATGGAAAGGGCGTCGCCAGAAAACATGAAGGAACTGGCGGATATAGCGGATAGAGTGGGCATAGAAAAGGAAAAGATCATAAAGCATTACTCTCCACCCCTCATATATGAAAATGAAAACTTCGGCATATTCCCGTCGGTAATCGCAAAGGAGGAGAATATAAGAGAGGCGATCGCCAAAGGATTCAGATTCATGCTTGAAACGGATTATCTTGATGACAAACGCAGACCCGGGGCGGTGCTGGCGCTCAAAACCATTCCGCGAAAAATAAAGAAGTTGCTGGAGGAGGGCGTTATAGAAGAGGAGGAGGCGATAATCATAAATAAGGAGAATCCGGAGAGGATTTACGGCATAAGTTTAGAATAGGAATGTCTCCGGCACCACAAACTCCTTTCTGCATCTCCTGCATATATAGTATATTCTACCGTTGAATCTGTGCTCGGTCATTTCGCCACCACATTCTGGACATCTTTTATTTGCTATCATTTTGATAACCTTTTGCTAATAATTATATTTCTGCGATTTATAAACTTTTCGCCAATGTTAAAAAAGAAATGACGTTTACCATCTCAATGGAGAAGAGGCCTTCTTTCGACGAATATTTTATGAAGATAGCCCTTCTGGTGGCCACCCGCTCAACATGCACCAGGAGGCATGTGGGAGCCGTTATAGTAAGAGACAACCATATTCTTTCCACGGGCTACAATGGACCGCCCAAGGGGGCGAAGCATTGCGATGAAACGGGTTGCATAAGGGAGCAGTTGAACATTCCCAGAGGAGAGAGGCATGAGTTATGCCGCGGACTTCATGCGGAGCAGAATGCCATAATACAGGCTGCCGTTTTTGGAGTTTCCATAAAGGGTGGAACAATTTACACCACCAACTTTCCATGCAGCGTGTGCGCCAAGATGATTGTGAATGCGGAGCTGAAAGAGCTGGTGTATCTCGAGGATTATCCCGATGAATTATCTAGGGAGATATTGAAGGAAAGTAATATAAAGGTAAGGCAAATAAGGGTGTGATGAAACTGAACGAAAGGCATCTGCTATTCATCCGCGATGTTTTAATATCCGTAGCTATCGTTGGCCTCATACTCGCTGCCCTCTGGGGTTATACGGGGCAGTTTCCCCATTCTCCCATGGTTGTTGTCACCTCTGGCTCCATGATGCATGACGATGCTCCCTTCGGAAGAATAGGCACAATAGACCCTGGTGACCTGGTGCTGGTGAAGAAGGTGAGCAGCAGAAATGATATTCTCACCAGAGGAGCAAGAGATAATCCCGCAACCAGCCACCGGATGTATGGTGACTATGGAGATGTTATAGTATACTATCCGATGGGAAACAAGGACAGGGTGCCCATTATTCACAGGGCCATATGCTGGGTGGAGAAAAACAGCGATGGAACATACACCGTAAAGGAGTATGGAATATACAACGCCACCGCCGTGAGCATTTCAGAATTGCATCTAAGCAATTACAGGCCGCAGAACAGCGGCTTCATAACAAAGGGAGATCATAACGAGTATCCTGATCAGATACCCAATGGCGGCATATGCGCCCAGCCGGTGAAGGTGGACTGGATTGTCGGTAAGGCAAGGGGGGAGATACCCTGGTTTGGCCTCATAAAACTCATGATATTCGGAAATGGCCAGGGTTACAGCGGGAGCGATGCAAGAACAATCGGAAAGGCAGTTGCGCCCATTGATGAGTGGATATGCCTGGGCATTTCCCTTGCAATTCTTGTGGGCATTCCCACGGGATGGGACGCCTATGTTTACATAAAAAAGAGGAGATCAGAGAAGTTTTGATTGCATGGGTGGCTTGTAGTTGCTCACGTCGGGCATTGCCTCATCCCTTGTAAGAAGTTCCTTTATCTTCAGAGGTGTGGATATCTCTATCTCCCTCGTCCTCCCATATCTTCCCTTTGAAACCACCCTCGCATTTATTATGCCTAGCATGTCAAGTTCTGAAATCAAATCCGCCACCCTTCTCTGGGTGAGTATATTAATGCCCTTCATTCTGCACAAATCGCGATATATGTTGAATAGTTCTCCCGTATTAAGGCTTCCATATGTCTCATCACCTATTATCGCCGCCATGAGTACCAGTTTGGACTGGATGGGCAGCGTTTTCACAATCTCCTTCACCCTGTCCATCTCTATCTTGTTCTCCGCCATCCTCACATGCTTCTCCACCACCCTCTCCTCGCCCATCCTCTCCGCAATCTCCGCAGATACACGAAGCAAATCAAGGGCACGCCTCGCATCTCCATGCTCTTGAGCGGCGAGGGCGGCGCAAAGCGATATCACATTATTCTCTATGACATCCTCCCTGAATGCCTTCTTTGCCCTCTCTCCGAGTATGTCGCACAGTTCATCGGCGGAATAGGGAGGAAATACCATGTTCTCCTGTCCCAGAGAGGATTTAACTCTTGGATCGAGAAATTCTGTAAATTTCAAATCGTTGGATATGCCTATTATGGATATTCTTGCCTTATCTAAGTCATAATTGAGACGGGAAAGATTGTACAGCACCTCATCCCCCTTAAGTTTATCCACCTCGTCAAGAACTATGACGGCCACGCCCTTGGTGCTCTCTATTGACTCCACCAGCTTCCTGTACACCTCATCCGTGGGCCAGCCGGTGAAGGGCACACGCTCCTCCCAGATGTTTATGAAATGGTTGGCCACATTCTGAAGCACTCGATACTGGGTATCCACTATCTCGCAGTTTATGTAAACAAAATTCGTCTCCACACCCAGCTGCTTCCCCTTCTCCATGAGCTGCTTCCCCATGAACTTTGCCACCGCCGTTTTGCCTGTACCCGTTTTGCCATAGATAAAAACATTGGAAGGTGTTTCCCCTCGCAATGCAGGGGCAAGAATGGAGGCAAGCTCCTTAATCTGCCTCTCCCTGTGAGGCAACACCTCCGGCACGTAAGAGGGGCGCAGCACCTCCTTGTTCTTGAAGATGGTATTTGCTTCTATCAGACCCTGAAAGATATCCTTCATCATGTTCTCCCCCAAAATTGGATGAGTATAATGCAGTATGGGTAAATAAATCTTGTCAGCGAAGTATGATGGATGATTCAATTAAATCGGTTTAAAAAATTAATGGATTATGGAGAAAATTTTCCACAGCACTCCATATAAATTTAAAAAAAGGGGGGAAGAGGTTAGAGCGGTGAGTCCACCGCCGCCGGCATTGTCCAGTGTGCAGGGCTATATATCACGGTTGCAGGGTCGCCGTATAACACGGTGAGGGACTGCATGTTGAGGGAAAGCGTTCCATATATGCTCGTTGGGTCAAGTGTGGTGAAGTCCCTGTCAAATCTCCAGAGATCCAGAGAAGCTGCCTCTCCCAGTGGATGTCCCTCATCCATGACACGCTTCTCCATGAACTGGTCCCACAGGTCGTTGTAGCCAAGAATACCTGTTCCGCAGTTTCCATAATAGCCAACCGCTCCATGCTGGAGATATATGTCGGGTCCAAAATGCCATGCTGTCGTACATGAGCTGAAATGCACCCACATGCTGTGCAGATTCTCCCACAACTGGTCGCACCACTTGAAGTGAATTATGTCGTACTGGTTTGGTGGATCCACATCATACCATGCGCCCCCAGGTGTACGGGGCGTATCGCCGTCCCAGTATTCATAGCCGTGCCATCCGTCCTGTCCTATGCCCGCCCATGCCGGATGCTCTGAAACGCCTGAGCCTCCAGTTCCATGGCCGACATAATAGTAGGCGGATGCTCCCCTGTTGAAATCGTAGAGCAGGTTGTCCCATATGCAATGGCCACGATACTCCCTTCCATACTTGGAGAAGAATTCCTTGACATATCTGGCGTTGTAGGCATTGTGGCGCACTCCGTCATTTGTGGTGACCGGATTGCCATCTGCGAAGTTCATGAGAGTTGAGGTGGTATAGTTTCTGTAGGGATTGCCGAATATTATGGCAGGATATGTCACAATTCTGCATATGTAGGCGGCCGACTCTGCAGGCGTTATTCCTATTATCTGTCCTGCCGCGGACTCATTTCCCGTTATGGCCCTTATGAAAGGCATTCTGATGTCCACACGTGGTGCCACTATCCCCACGAACTCTCTCCCTTCTCTGTCGAGACCAACACTCTTTATGTACTCCTGGAAAGGCTCTGCGGTGTTGCTGAACCATCTCAGGTTCTCGTCCCATCCTATGGGCGGGAGTTCTCCTTCCTTGATGTAATCCATTATGGGCTTGCCCGCCTTGGAAAGATGGCCCGTGGAACGGCATCCGTGATAGTAGTCACCCTTATATTCGTCATACGTAGCTATGGCATCCGCCCAGTGGGCCGCATCCTTCATCTCTCCTATCCTTACAACAGGTGAGCCATGATATGCAGCCAGATAGGCGGCAGGGGCGAAGTAGCCATCGCCTGTGGCGAAGGATGTTACAGTGATGTAGTTTTCATTGCTCAGCTCATCTATGGTGGACACTATATCCTTCATGGTGGTTATTCTCTCAACGTTGTAGTTGGATGAGAGCTCGCTGTTCACGGCATCGTTGCCAGCAAGGTCAACGAATATCACCTTGTTAACGCCCAGGGAGTTGAGAGCATTTAATGTTGCATCT